>JBKPMQ010000417.1:0-6259 GCA_046732235.1 Actinomycetota bacterium | reverse complement strand
GATGGACCTCAATGTCTCGTGGGCTCGGAGATGTGTATAAGAGACAGCCCTTGAGCTCCCACGGCCGCCGGGCCGAGACGAACCGGTTCGCCTCCTCGACCGCGCTCCAGACTGCCTCGGCGGCCGCCCGCAGGTCGAATCGGGCCAGGCCGGCGTCGACGGCCGCGGGGACGGCGGCAATTGCGGCCGCCAGGCCCCGGTCGGAAACGCTTCCAAATGGCGCATGCGACGGACGCCAATTGCCGGCGTTTCCGCCATCCCGCGCCGCCAGCGACAGCGTGCGGCTGACCAGGTTCCCGAGCCCGTCGGCCAGCTCGTTCGCCCGCCGCGCCAGCTGCTCCTCGCGGAGATCGGCGTCGCCGGAGCGGGGCACGTCGCGGACGACCCACCAGCGCAGCGCGTCCGTCCCGTACCGCCCCGCCAGGGCGGCCGGGTCGGCCGCATTGCCGAGCGACTTCGAGAGCTTGCGCCCGTCGACGGTCACGTAGTCGTGGACGAGGATCCGGGTCGGCAGCGGCTCGCCGGCCGAGCGCAGGATCGCCGGCCAGTAGAGCGCATGGAACCGCGTGATGCCCTTGCCGACCACATGCACGCGCTCGCCGCCGCCGTGCCACCAGCGCGCATGGTCGCCGCCCCCGTTCCCGTAGCCGAGCGCGGTCACGTAGTTGGCGAGCGCGTCGAACCACACGTAGATCACCTGGCTCGGGTCGCCGGGCACCGGGATCCCCCAGCCGCTCGCGCGCTCGCGCGGGCGCGAGACGCTGAAGTCGGCGAGACCGCCCCGCAGCACCGCGAGCACCTCGTTGCGGCGGTGCCCGGGCTCGATCGCGAGCGCACCCGACTCGATCGCGTTCTCGAGCGCCTCCGCGTGGCGGGAGAGGCGGAAGAACCAGTTGCGCTCCTCGACCGGCTCGGGCGGCGTCCCGTGCTCCGGGCAGACCCCGTCCACGAGGTCGGCGTCGTCGAGGAACGCCTCGCAGCCGCCGCAGTAGCGGCCCGTGTACGCCCGCAGCTCGAGGTCGCCGGCGGCCGCGCAGGCCTTCCACAGCCGCTCGACCCCGGGCCGGTGACGGGGATCGGCCGACGTGCGGATGAAGTCGTCGTAGGAGAGCGCGAGCGGGTCGCGCAGCCGCTCGAACAGGTCCGACCGGGCGGCGACGAAGTCCGCCGCGCCGACCCCTGCCGCCTCGGCAGCCTGCACATTCTTCAGCGCGTTTTCGTCCGTCCCGCTCAGGTAGCGGACGTCGTCCCCGCGCAGCCGCCGGTGCCGGGCGAGCACGTCGGCCTGGACGAACTCGAGCGCGTGCCCGAGATGGGGATCGCCGTTCACGTAGGCGATTGCGTTCGTGATGTAGAAGCGGCTCATCGGATCTCCCTTCGCGGCCCCGCGGGCCGACGGTCGCCGATGAGCGGCGTCTTCCGGCCCCGAGTCGAGGCCGGTCGTCGTGGTTACGCGCGCACGCGGACAGGCCCCTGCGGCGGGGCCATCATCCGGAGATGGTGCGTGTGCGCCATGGTCGGAGGATAGCCCGGGCCCGGCCCGAAATCCGGGCCCATGAACCGGTGGGACACCGGCCGCATCGAGGCGTTCAGCGACGGCGTGTTCGCGATCGCCATCACGCTGCTCGTGCTCGACATCGACGTGCCGCCGTCGGCCTTCCACGACCTGTTTCGCGGGTTCGCCGACCAGTGGCCCGCCTACCTCGCCTTCGCGACCAGCTTCATCACGATCGGCGGGATCTGGATGCTTCACCACGCCGTCTTCCGCCGCCTGCGCTACGCCAACACCGCGGTCATGCGCATCAACCTGCTCCTGCTCATGACCGTGTCGTTCCTGCCCTTCCCGACGCGGCTCGTGGCCGAGGCGATCGAGACCTCGAGCGAGGAGCGGGCGGCCGTGGTCATCTACGGCGCCTCCCTGTTCGCGATCTCGGCCGTCTTCGGCGCCTTGAGCTACGCGATCGCCCGCGACCCGGAGCTCCTCCAGCCCGGCATGAGCGCGCAGGAGGTCAGGGCGCTCGTCCGGGCGGTGCAGCCGAACGCCGGCTTCTACGTCGGGTTCACGGTCATCGCCGGCCTCGCGCCCCGCGCGGCGGCGTTCGGGTTCCTGTTCTCATCGGTCGTCGCGGTCCTCCGGACGCGTGGCGACTCCGGGGCCCCCGGGCCCGAGCCGGTCTAGGCGACTGACCTCGAGCTCGATCTCGGTCGGGTCGCCCGAGTTGATCGGCACGAGATCCTGCGGACAGGCGGAGACTGCCACGATGATGTCCATCTCCGCCCGGAGCGTGACCGAGTCGCCCGCGCCGGTTGGCGCGGGCTCCCAGCCGATCGTGCCACCTTCGCCCACCGGAATGTTCATGAACAGGTTGATCGGCTGTGGGATCACGATGCCCTCGTGTCCGAGCGCAGCCATCGCCTTCTGCAGGTTCTCCTCGCACGACGCGTGCCACCCCTCGGCGCCGAGTAGCTCGTAGCGGGCCGGGTCGCAGGCCGCGCACAGCATGTCGTGGATGCCGGGCGAGGTGTCGGCCTCGAGCGTCAGGATCGGGCGGCGGTGATTCGTCACGAACTGCTCGCCCACCGCCGGGAAGAGCTTCCCGGCCCACACCCGCGTGTGCTGCGCGCTGTGGTATTCCGACACGTCGCCGGCGCAGAACGCGAACACGTCGGCCACCTGGCCGCCGCGCGGGTCGATCACCCGGATGCGGTCGCCGCGCGCCAGCTCGACCGCGCGGCCCTCGCGGGCGGGGACGGTGATGGTGGTGGGATCGGGCAACGCGGTGAGGCGGGTAGGTCGGACCAGAAATTCGCCGTCGTGGCTGGCCTTTCGTCCCCCGGGCGAAAGAGCTTTCGAGTTGCCTCTACGGCTCCTCCGCCCGGCTTCGACCTACTCGGCTGCCCGCGACGGCGCAGTGGTCAAGCTACGGCACCGGGCGATCGTCTGCAACCCGAAACTTCACGCACTTTGCGAGGTTCGGCACCGGCCGCGCGGAGTGGGTGTGCCCGGCGCCGCACGGCACCGGGCACCTCTCCGTCCCCCCAGGGTCCATGTTTCCGGACCAAAGAGATTCGCCGTCGCGGCTGGCCTTTCGTCCCCCGGCCGAAAGAGCTTTCGAGTCACCTCTACAGCTCCTCCGTCCGGCTTCGACCTACTCGGCTGCCCTCGACGGCGCAGGAGTGAAGGTAGGGCACCGGACAACCGTCTGCAACCGGAAACTTCACGCACTTTGCGGAGTTCGGTCCCGAGCACCGGCCGCCGACTAGAGTTGCCGCCCATGCGCGTCTTCATCGTGAGCGACATGGAGGGCGTCGCCGGCATCACGAACTGGAGTGGGGTCGGCGCCGGCGACCCCCTGTACGACGAGGGCCGCACCCTCTACACCGAGGAGATCAACGCCGCAGTGCGCGGCGCGCGGGCCGCCGGCGCGACCGAGGTCGTCGTGATGGATTGCCACGGCGCCGGTGGCGAGCAGTCGTTCAACTCGCTGCGTCCCGATCTTCTCGACGACGGCTGCGAGTTCGTCGTCCAGCGCGAGTGGACCGAGTACACGGGCGCGCTCGAGGACGGCTGCGACGCGGCGCTCTTCATCGGCATGCACGCAATGGCGGGCACCGGCGACGGCCTCATGAGCCACACCGTCTCGGGCACCCAGTGGCACTCCCTGAGCTTCAACGGCCGGGCGGTGGGAGAGACGGGGATCAATGCCGCGCTCTGCGGCACCTGGGACTGTCCTGTCCTTCTGGTGACCGGCGACCAGGCCGCCTGCCGCGAGGGCCGGGAGCTCCTCGGCGACGGCCTCGAGACCGTCCAGGTGAAGACGGCGCTCGGCCGGTTCAGCGCCCGCCACAAGACGCCGAACGTGGCCCGGTCGATGATCGAGGAGGGCGCGAAGCGCGCGCTCGCGAACCTGAAGGCGGTCGCGCCGTACGACCCCGGCCGGCCGTGCGAGATCCGCATCGAGTTCGCCGGCCCCGACCACACCGAGCAGTTCCGCCATCACCCCGCCGTCGAGATCGCCGATCCGCGCACGATCGTGAGCACGGGCCCGGACTGGTGGACGGCCTGGCGCCAGTTCTACTTCTCGTTCCGGTGGCCGGACTGATGGCGCGCGACTACCCCATGATCCTCGACCTGATCGGCGACACGCCGCTCGTGCGGCTGCAGCGGGTCGCCCGCGACGTCGAGCCCACCGTGCTTGCGAAGCTCGAGTGGATGAACCCCGGCGGGTCGGTGAAGGACCGTATCGGCCTGCGGATGATCGAAGCAGCGGAGCGCGAGGGCCTCCTGAGACCCGGCGGGACGATCGTCGAGCCGACCTCCGGCAACACCGGCGTCGGCCTTGCGATGGTCGCTGCGCTGCGCGGCTACCGGATGATCTTCGTCATGCCGGACAAGATGAGCCAGGAGAAGATCTCGCTCCTGCGCGCCTTTGGCGCCGAGGTGATCGTGTGCCCGACGGCGGTCGATGCCGACTCGCCGGAGAGCTACTACTCGGTGTCCGACCGGCTGGCCGAGGAGATCCCCGGCGCCTTCAAGCCGAACCAGTACGCGAACGCCGCGAATCCGAAGGCCCACTACGACACCACCGGCCCCGAGATCTGGGAGCAGACGGGCGGCGAGATCGACGCGCTGGTGATCGCGGTCGGCACGGGCGGCACGATCTCCGGCTCGTCCCGGTACCTGAAGGAGCGCAAGCCGGACCTGCTCGTCGTCGGCGCGGATCCGGAGGGCTCGATCTACTCGTCCGAAAGCATGCATCCGTATCTGGTCGAGGGCATCGGCGAGGACTTCTGGCCCGAGACGTTCGACCCGGCGCTCGTCGACGAGTACGTGACCGTGTCCGACCGCGACTCCTTCCTGACGGCCCGCCGGATGGCGCGCGAGGAGGGCATGCTCGTGGGCGGGTCGGCCGGGACGGCGATCTACGCGGCGCTCGAGGTGGCCGGCCGCTTCGGCCCCGATGCCACCATCGTCACGCTCATCCCCGACGGCGGCCGCGCCTACCTGAGCAAGTTCCTGAATGACAACTACATGCTCGAGTACGGGTTCCTGGAGCGGACGACGCCGGTGCCGACCGTCGAGCAGGTGATGCACGCGAAGCACGGCCCGGAGATGCCCGAGCTCGTCACGATCGAGGCTCATCACAGGGTCGGCGAGGCGATCGAGCTCATGCAGCGCTACTCGATCTCCCAGCTGCCCGTGGTGCGGATGCAGCCGCCCGAGTCGCTCGCCGACGTGGTCGGGTCGCTGCAGGACCGCAGCCTGCTCGACCGCGTCTTCAAGAACCCGGACGCGCTGCAGGACAACGTCGCCGAGGCGATGGGGCCGCCGCTCGCGGCCGTCGACGCCGGCGACTCGCTCGACCGCGTCTTCGCCGACCTCACCGCCGGCAGCCCGGCGGTCGTCGTCGTGCGCAACGGCCTGCCGGCGGGGATGCTGAGCCGCTCCGACCTGCTCGAGTACCTGGCCCACCGGCGAAACGGCGCGTGAGGCCGCTCTCCGCGGCGGCTCTCCGCCGGCACGTCGTCGCCGCTCAGGGCTACGCCACCCGGAACCGCCGCGGCAAGGTCGCCGACGTCGAGGCCGCCGTCGCGCGCCTGGGGTGCGTGCAGCTCGACTCGATCTCGACGGTGGCCCGCAGCCACCGGCTGACGCTGCTCTCGCGGGTCGGCACGTACCCGACCGGCACCGTGTCCGCCCTGCTCGGCAGCGGCCGCCTGTTCGAGTACTGGGCCCACGAGGCCTGCCTGCTCCCGATCGACCTCTGGCCGCTCATGCGGAGCTTCATGCGCGACCGGTCGCACCCGTGGTGGGGGCCGATCATCGAGCGCGAGCCGGCGCTCGCCGACCAGGTGATGGGGGCGATCCGGGAGCGGGGCGCGCTGGGGTCGCGCGACTTCGAGGGCGAGCGCTCGGGCGGCATGTGGAACCTGAAGCCCGCCAAGCGGATGCTGGAGGCCCTCTGGAGCGCGGGCGACCTCGTGATCGCCGGCCGCCAGGGGTTCCAGCGCCTGTACGACCTGCCCGAGCGGGTGCTCCCCGACGCCGTCCTCGGCGCGCCCGTCCCGGACGACGACGAGGTCCTGCGGCGGCTCGTCGTGCTCGCGGTGCGCGCCCGCGGGGCGCTGACCGAGGCGGGCGTCGTCGAGCACTGGCGCCTGCGCGGCGGGACGGCCCGGATCCGGCAGCACGTCGCCGACGTCGTCGCGGCAGGGGAGCTGCGCCGGGCCGACGTGTCGGACGGCGGCGCGCCGGTGC
>JBKPMQ010000416.1:0-7619 GCA_046732235.1 Actinomycetota bacterium | reverse complement strand
AGCTCGAGCGGCTCGGCGCCGCCCGGACGGCCGCCGCCGTGGCGCACATGCTGCGCAGCCGCCACGGCGTGCGCGGCATCGCCGTCGGGCCGCGGGCGGCGACGCGAGCGAACCCGCGAGGCCTCACCGGCCGCGAGCTCGACGTGCTGGAGCTCCTGAGCCAGGGCCTGCGGAACCGCGAGATCGCGACCCGTCTCTACGTGTCGGAGAAGACCGTCCACCACCACGTGTCGGCGATCCTGCGCAAGCTCGCGGTGCCGACCCGGGGGCAGGCCACGGCCGAGGCCGCTCGCCTCGGCATTCGCAAAAGATAGGCAGACCTCCCCATGCCGGGCCCCCCGGGCCGGACGTAGCGTGATGTACTGGAAAACGACCACCAACGGAGGAGGCTCCATGAACCTGTACGTGATCCTGCGTCGCAGCGGCTGGGCGTCGGCGGCGGAGCTTGGCGAGGCGGCCGAGCGCTCGACGCGCGTCGGCGAGCAGATGTCCGACGACGTCCGCTGGATCCGCAGCTACGTCCTGGACGAGGGAGCCGGATCGGTGGGCACCGTGTGCATCTACGAGGCGGCGAGCCCGGAGGCGATCCGCAAGCACGCGAGCCGCGCCGACCTGCCGGTCGACGAGATCATCCCGGTCGCCGACACCGTGATCGTGCGGCCCGATCCGCAGTCCGCCGCCGCGTAGCACCTCACGTACCTGATCCGCGGGGCCGGCTCCGGCCGGCCCCGCGGGCGGGGGCGCGAACGGGTGCGTACGGATCACCTGCCCGCGCACCCCGGAAACGCCTGACCACGTCGTACGGGTCGAGCGCCCGCCTGCGCGCCTGCGCATGGTCGACGATCCGCTCCGGCCAAGGTCCATCGCCGAGCCACCGGCCGGCGTGGGCGCCGTCGGGGTCGAACCGCTCCGCCTGGGCGGCAGGGTTGAAGATGCGATGGTAGGGAGCCGCGTCGGCGCTGCTCCCGGCCACCCACTGCCAGCCGAGCGTGTTGTTCGCGAGGTCGGCGTCGACGAGCGGGTCCCAGGACCAGCGCGCAGCTGGCGCATCCCCGCATCTACGAAGGCGAATCCGGTCTCGCCCCGCTGCCACGCCTCCAGCCCGCCGCGGTCGTCCCGCCACGGCATGTGCTCGTACTCCGCGTGCAGGGGCTGCGACGCCTCGGCGAGCCGCGGCGGCGGCGCGGCGGGGCAGGCAGGTGGACGGTAGGTGGCCACCACCTCGGCCCGCGTGGGGTAAGCCGCACCGCAAACGGACGGGTGGTTTCCGCCCCGGACTCCGGCTGGCTCCACCGCGTTCGCCCGGTTCCTGGACCAGGCTACGAGAAGCGTTTCACCCGTCTCGACGACCCGAACCGGGAGCAGCCATGAACCCCATCGACGACATGATCCGAAGCGCCGGCCGGCGCGAGCTTGCCCACCGCCGCAGCTGCGGCATCGACGTGCGCCTGATCTGGGATCCTGCCGGCGACGACCTCACCGTCGAGGTGCGGGACGGCGACACGGCCGCCCTGGTGGTGGCCGTGGGCGAGCGCGCGCCGCTCGACGTCTTCCAGCACCCGTACGCGTACGCGGCGGCATGAGCAGCGGCCGGGAAAGGGTGTGGTTAGCCGTATCGCCTGGAAACCCGCCCTATGGGACGATGATCACATGGCCCTGCGCGTGCTGATCGTCGACGATCACCCCGGCTTCCGCGCCAGGGCGCGGGCGCTGCTCGAGTCGGAGGGCTTCGAGGTCGTCGGCGAGGCCGCCGACGGTGCAGAGGCCGTACGCACCGCCCGCGAGCTCGAGCCCGACGTCGTTCTGCTCGACGTCCAGCTTCCGGACACCGACGGCTTCGCGGTCGCGACCGCCGTCACAGGCGGCGACGGCACCGTCCAGGTCGTGCTGACCTCGAGCCGGGACGGGAGCGACTTCGGCGCACTGGTGGGGTCGTGCGGCGCCTCCGGGTTCATCGCCAAGGCGGAGCTCTCCGGCGCGCGGGTGGCCGCGCTGCTTCGGTGATCCCCGCCGGGTCACCATCGCCGTGCTGGCGGCGCTCGTCCTCGGGACGCTTGCCGTCTCGCAGGTCGAGGCCACCACGCGGACGCACAGGAACGGCGACATGTACCTCGGCTTCGGCCTGCCGGTGGTGTGGGCCTTCGTGATCGCCGGCCTGATCGCCCTCCGCCGCCGGCCCGGCAACCGCACCGGCGTGCTGATGATCGACACGCTCGGCGTCTCGCTCCTGCTCGTCCCGTTCTCGCAGCCGCGGATCGACGGCCTGGGGGCGAGCCCCCGCTCGGCCGACAACCTCCTGCTCGTCTCCCACCAGGCCGGGCTGATCGCCGTCATCCAGGTGATGGCGTTCGCCGTCGCGCTCGTCGTGCTCGGCGCGGCCCTGGTCGTCCTGTGGCAGCGCTGGCGGGCGGCCTCGCCGGCGCTGCGGCCCGTGCTCGCCCCGATGTACCTGACCGGCGCCACCGCGATCGGCGTGACGGTGCTCGTCGTCGCGATCCTCCAGATCGCGGGTGTGATCGGAAACACGGTCACCTTCTACGCGTTCTGCATCTCGTTCACGGCCATCCCGGTCGGTTACCTGTTCGGGATCCTGCGCACCAGGCTCGATCGCGGCAGCGCGGTGCAGAGGCTGGTCGCGACCCTCCGCGACCAGCGCACCCCGGGCGGCGTCCAGGACGCGCTGCGGGTGGCGCTGAGCGACCCCACGCTGGAGGTCGCCTACCGGCGGGCCGGGACGGACGAGTACCTGAACGCGAGCGGCGAGCGGGTCGAGCTGCCCGCCGGCGGCGGCGACCGGGTGGCGACGGAGATCCAGCGCGACGGCGAGGTCGTCGCCGTCCTCGTGCACGCCCCGGTGCCGCCTGAGGAGACGTGCCTGATCGATGCGGTCTGCGGCCCGGCCGCCATGGCGATCGAAAACGAGCGCCTCCATGCTGACCTGCGGGCGCAGATCCAGGAAGTGACAGCGTCGGAGCGCCGGCTGCGCGACGTGCTCGAGAACGTCCACCTCATGGCCGTGAGCTTCGACCTCGAGGGCCGGATCACGTTCGCGAACCAGCACCTCGCGGACGTCACGGGCTGGACGCGCGAGGAGCTCGTCGGCAGCATGTGGCTGGAGCGGTTCCCGACCGGCGATCGGCACTTCCTCGACCGCGTCCGCGAGGACCGGATCCTCGTCCACGACGAGATGCCGCTCGTCACCCGCGCCGGCGAGCAGCGGTCGATCTCGTGGAGCAACACGCTCGACCGCGACGCGGCCGGGCGCGTGATCGGGGCGACCAGCATCGGCGAGGACGTCACCGACCGCAACCGCGGCGTGCGCCAGGAGGAGGCGCTGCGCCGGCTCGCGACCATGGTGGCCGGCGCCGTGCGGCCGGACGAGATCTTCGCCGCGGTCTGCGAGGAGGTGGCGCGGCTCCTGGGCGGGCAGACCGGCAACCTGATCCGGTTCGGCGAGCGGCGCGGCACCGGCACGGTCGTCGCCGGCTGGAGCGAGCAGGCGGGGATCCCGATGTCGATCGGCTCCGAGCTGGCGTTCGACGGCCCGACCGCGATCACCGAGGTCGTCCGCACCGGCCGCCCGGCCCGGATCGACGACTACGCGGGCATCGGCGGCGAGCTCGCCGAGCGGCTGCGCGCCCTCGGGGTGCACTCGTCGGTGGCCGCGCCGGTCGCCGCCGACGGCCGCCTGTGGGGCGCGATCATCGTCTCGACGCGGGACGAGGCCATCCTGGCCGGCGACGCCGAGGCGCGCATCGGCCGGTTCGCCGAGGTGGTCGCGCTGTGCCTGTCGAGCACCGAGGCCCGCGCCCAGCTGGCAGCGTCCCGCGCCCGCATCGTGGCCGCGGGCGATGCCGAGCGGCGGCGCCTCGAGCGCAATCTCCACGACGGCGCCCAGCAGCGGCTGGTCGCCCTCTCGCTGGCGCTGCGGATGGCCCGCGCGACGGTCGCGGCCGACCATCCGGCCGCGGAGCTGCTCGACTCGGCCGGCGCGGAGCTGATGCAGGCGCTCGAGGAGCTGCGCGAGCTGGCCCGCGGCATCCACCCCGCCGTGCTGAGCGACCAGGGGCTGCGGGCGGCGCTCGGCGCCCTCACCGGGCGCTCGGCCGTGCCGGTGCAGCTCGACGTCGAGCTGGGCTCGGAGCTGCCGCCGCCGGTCGAGGCCGCCGCCTACTACGTGGTCGCGGAGTCGCTCACCAACATCGCCAAGTACGCGCAGGCCTCCGTCATCGACGTGACCGTCCGCAGCGACGGCCGGGAGGCACGAGTGGCGGTGCGCGACGACGGCGTCGGGGGCGCCGATCCCGCGGCCGGCACGGGCCTGCGCGGGCTGGCCGACCGCGTCGACGCGCTCGGAGGCGTCCTGCAGGTCATGAGCCCCGTCGGCGAAGGTACAACGGTGGCCGCGGAGCTTCCGCTCGCCGTCCTCGGCCCGGAGCCGGTCGCGACCACGGCCGGCGTCGCTGGCTAGGCGGGGCGGGCGGCGCCGACGTCGGGTCGGGCGCGCAGCGCCTCGAGCGCGGCCTCGAGGTTCCCGGCCTGCTCCTCGACGCGCGAGAGCGTCTCGTACGCGCGGGCGACGTAGGGGGGCGCGGCCCGGTCGGTCATGAGCCGGATCGCCTCGTGGGAGAGATCGCGGGCGTCGTCGAGCCGGCCCTCGGCAAGTGCCACCTCGGCCAGAACGGCGTTGGCCATCCCGGCGGAGCCGGGCTCGGCCGTCTCGGTGCGCTTCACGGACGCCTCGGCGTGGCGCCTCGCCGCGGCCAGGTCGCCGGACACGAAAGCGGCGCGGGCGCGCTCGTAGCTCAGGAGCGCGAGCTCCACGGGGGCCTCCTCGGTCACGACCGCGGCGGCCTCGTCGAGGTGCGCCCCTGCCTCCGCGGCCTGGCCCTGGTCGAGCAGCACGCCGGCGAGCAGGAGGTGGGCCCGGCCCTGGGCACGCAGCTCCTCGCTCCGCTCCATGCGCGTGAGCACGCGGTTCGCGTACATCTCGGCGATGCGTGACTGGCCCTGCTCGGCGTAGGTGCGGGCGAGCGCCCAGTCGAGCCGGATCAGGTTGGCGCTGTCGATCTCGCGCTCGTGCCGCAGCACCCGCCGCAGCACCTGCTCGGCGTCGGCGAAGCGGCCGCGGTCGGTGTACGCGTTTGCGAGGTGCGAACCGAACTGCACCATGAGCGCCGCGTCGACGGGCTCGTCCGCGACCTCGTCGAACGCCGTCTGCAGGACCGCTGCCGCCTGGATCAGGTCGCCGGTGCCGGTGTGGGCGCGGCCGAGGGCGCGGTAAAGGGCGGGCCGCTCGCGCGCGCTCGGCGTCGGGCCGCACACGCGGGCCTGCTCCAGCAGGTCGACGGCATGGGCGTCGTCGCCGGCATCGAGGGCCAGAAGGCCGAGGTATTCGAGCACGCGGCTCTCGGCCCGCTGGTCGCCGAGCGACCGGGCGCCGGCGAGCAGGGACTCGAGGTCATCCCGGGCGCGGGGGTCGCCGAGCCGCGCTGCCACCTCGGCAGCGGCCAGGTCGGCCTCGCTGACCCGTCCGTCGAGCGACCGTCCGAGCAGCTCCTCGATCGACGTGTCCAGCCTGCGGGCGAGCTCGGCGAGGATCGTGAGGGACGCGACCCGGTCGCCCGACTCGACCCGTGAGAGGTAGGACGGCGAGCACCCCGGGAACGAGATCTGGCGCAGCGACAGGCCCCGACGCTCCCGCAGGGAGCGGAGCCGGGCGCCCAGCGCTTTCGGATCTGGCACGTGAGTAGGCCGCGCTCGCCCCATTCGCCAGAGCATAACAATCGTTTTGTCATGCGGCAACGCACCTTATTAGATTGGTATATGTTGTCTAAGAGCAACCGGTCGGACCGCAATAATTGTCGTCGTCCGACCGGCGGCCGGCTCCGGGAAGCGGCGTCTACAGGTGGTGGCGGGCGCGGTCGAGGTGCGCGAGCAGCTGCTCGCGCTCGGCCCGGACCGCCGTGAGCGCGGCGATGAGGCGCTGCTCGCCGGCCGGCTGCAGCCGGACGAGCACCGTGCGTGCGTCGGCATCACCGGTCGCGCGGACGACGAGCCCGGCCGCCTCGGCCCGGTCGACGAGCTCGGTGACGGAGCTCTGGGCCAGCTGGAGGTCGTCGCTCAGCTGTCCGATCGAGCGCGTCTCGCTGCCGTCCGGCGCGCCCTTGACCGCCAGCAGGAGGAGGTAGCGCTGCGGCGTGAGGCCCGCCCGGCGGACGCCGGCGTCCCCGTGGGCCAGGAACCGCCGGAGCTGTCGCCGGAACTCCGCCGCCTGGAGCACCTCGCCTTTTGTGATCGGCCCGGAATCCAACACGAGTCCAATCCTACGGCCTGCCCCGCGAAGGTACAGCATCGGACTCCGATATCTGCGGCCGAGCGTGGGCGGTTGACCGCGATCACACACCGGCCGTGACCGGCCGCAACGACCGTCCCGCGCCATCCGCCTAGCCTGCCCCAACGTCGGGGTCCGCGCGGTCGGACCCTCACGTTGGACCCCGGTTAGCGAGGGGTCGGCGACGGCCGGCCCCTCGTCCCCGCCGGATGGTTCTACCCCGCCGCGACGATGTCGGTCCCGAGGGCCGCACGGCCCTCGAGCAGCGCGGGGGTGGCGACGATGCGGCCCCGGGCGAGCCGGACCGCGCCCCGCTCCTGCTCCTGCTTGAGCACGCGGTTCACCGTCTCGCGCGTCGTCCCGGAGAGCCCGGCCAGGTGCTCCTGGCTGAGCGGAATGGTCACCTCCGAGGTCGCCAGGTCGCCGTAGAGCGCCGCCAGCTGGATCAGGTGCGCGCGCACGCGGACGGTGACGGGCGTGTACAGGGCCTCGACCAGCCGGTCGGTCGTCGCGGCGACCTGCGTCACGAGCACGCGCTCCACGGCGTCGCGGACCTCGGGGTGCGAGGCGCGCAGCTGCAGGAACGCCGACCGCGGGATCGCGAGCGTCTCGGCCCGCTCGAGCGCGACGACGGTCGCCGTCCTGCGGCCGTCCGGGCTCAGCACCGCCAGCAGCCCGAACACGTCGCCGGGGCCGTGCAGCGACACGGTGGCGGCATCGCCGAGCGGGGTGATGACGCGGGCGGCGAACCGTCCGGACTCGACCCGGTGCAGGCTGTCGCCCGGATCGTCGCGGTGGAAGACGACCTCCCCGCGATCGAATCGTCTACGCCGCCCCGCCCGTCGCAGCTCCTGCTCGGGAACCGCCCCGAAGACGTCTGAACCCACATCCCGACTCTACTTCATCGCGTGACCGATGTCACTGATCGTGGTGCGTTTCGGTCAACGACGGTCGGCCGATCCTCGCCTACGGTGATGCCATGAGCCGCACCGAACCCACCCGAGACCGGCTCGCCCGCCTGGAGGGCATGCTCTCGAGCCGCTGCGACCTTGCCTGGGTTGTTTTCGTGCTCGCCGGATCGAGCGCCGTCGCGGCGCGGCTCGAGCCGCCGCTGGGGTCGTTCTGGGCCTGGGCGGCGCTGATCGCGGCGTGCGCCGCGGCGCTCGCCGGGGTCGCCGCCCTGGACGCCCGCGACGAGCGCGACTGCGTCCTCGACGACATCCTGATCGCCGCTCCGGCTGCGTCGGGCGACGGCCCGGCCGCGGACCGCGCCCGGCGGATCGGC
>JBKPMQ010000415.1:0-7699 GCA_046732235.1 Actinomycetota bacterium | reverse complement strand
TTCGAGGAGATGCGCTACCTGGCCGAGCATGACCCTCTCACGCGACTCTACAACCGGCGCGCGTTCAATCACCGCCTGCGGGTCGAGGCGTCTCGCGCGCGCCGCTACGGCACGCCGTTCGCGCTCGTCGTGCTGGACGTCGACGGCTTCAAGGAGATCAACGACGCCCACGGCCACCTGGCGGGGGACGCCGCCCTGGCCCGGGTCGCCGACCTCCTCGGCCACCTGCTGCGGGCAGCGGATGCGGCGTTTCGGATCGGCGGCGACGAGTTCGCGCTCATCCTCCCCGAGATCGATCAGCTCGCCGCTGACCCGACCGTGCGCCGCATCGCGACCCACCTCGAGCAGGTGTGCGCGGCCGAGGGCCACTCCGTCACCGCGAGCTTCGGCGTCGCCGTGTTCGGCGGCGAGGTGCACGACCCGGAGGCGCTCCTGCGGGCCGCCGACGCGGCCATGTACGAGGCCAAGCGCTCCGGCGAGCGCGTCCGCCTCGCGGCCTGAGAACCCACCCTGTTCCCCCGAAAGAGGCTTTACGGGCAGCGTGGCGCCCGCCACACTGAGGCCGGGACGTGCCCCCTGTCCCTCTGCCTGCTTCTCACATGCCCAGTCCACACCTGCAGCAGCTCTCCCGTCTGCGAGGCTTCCTCGAAGTCACGCGCCTTGTCCGCGGAGAGGACGAGCTCGACGACCTCCTCGCCGCCATCGCCCGCGCGATCTCGACGTCGCTCGGCTACGCGACGGTCGTCGTGCACCTCCACCGGCCTGCCTGGGACGACTTCGTCGTCACCACCGTGCACGGCGGCGAGGCCGCCCGCGAGCAGCTGATGGGCGACGCCCGCCCCGCCGCGATGTGGGAACCGCTCCTGGACGAGCGCTTCGCGCACGAGGGCGCGTACCTGATCCCTCACGGCGAGTTCGACTGGTCCACCTACGCGCCCGGGTCGTACGTCCCCGACACGGAGCCCCGCGGCGAGGACGGGGCCTGGCATCCCGAGAACGCACTGTTCGTCCCGCTGCGCCACTCGGACGGCCACCTGATCGGGATCCTGTCGGTCGACGAGCCCGAGTCGGGGATGACGCCCCGGAGCGAGGAGCTGGAGGTGCTGGTCGCGATGGCCGATCACGCGGCGATCGCGGTGCAGAGCGCCCAGGAGGCGTCGGCCGCCGCCCGCCACCGGGCGGCGCTCGAGCAGCTCCTGGCCGTGTCCTCGCGGCTGACGGAGACCTTCTCGATCGACGCGATCCTCGAGTCGGTGTGCGGCGCGATCCACACGGCGCTCGAGTTCCAGAACGTGTGCATCGACCTGCCGGAGGCGGACACCGGGGTCTTCAGCGCGCGTGCGGCCCACGGCTGGGCGATGTCCGACGCGGCCGTCGCGGTGCCCATGAGCCGGTCCGAGCTCGAGCGGCTCCTGCAGCCGGCGTACGAGGTCGAGGGCTGCTACCTCGTGGAGCACGACGAGGCGATGCGCCTGCTCGCCCCGGAGCACGACACCTACCGCTCGCAGATCAACGGCACCGGCCCCCAGGCGTGGCGCAACCACTGGCTGCTCGTGCCGCTCTGGAGCCGCAGCGGCGGCCTCATAGGCGTGATCTGGGCGGACGACCCGGTCGACCGCCTCATCCCCTCCGACGCCAAGCTGCAGGCGCTGCGCGTGTTCGCGAACCAGGCGACGACGGCCCTCGACACGGCCGCCCAGTACGAGGAGATGCAGTTCCTGGCCGAGCACGACCCGCTCACCCGGCTCTACAACCGGCGTGCCTTCAGCGAGCGGCTCGAGCGCGAGTCGGCCCGGGCGAGCCGCTACGGCAGCCCGATGTCGCTCGTCCTGTGCGACCTGAACGGCTTCAAGGCGCTGAACGACGCCCACGGGCACGCCGCCGGCGACGCCGCGCTGGAGCAGATCGGCACCATCCTGCGCAGCGGCCTGCGGCGCGCGGACGCCGCCTACCGCATCGGCGGTGACGAGTTCGCGCTGATCCTGCCCGAGACGTCGGCCGACGACGCCGCCGGCGTGGCGGGACGGGTCTCGACCGCGATGACCGCGGCGTTCACCGGCAACATGGCCGGGCTCGGCGCCAGCTTCGGCGTCGCCGTGTGCCCGGCCGACGGGACGACGCCGGAGGCGCTCTTCCGCGCCGCCGACGCCGCCATGTACGCCGCCAAGCGCCCCGGCGAGGGCTTCGCCCTCCCCCGCGCCAGCTAGCCCTCCACCAGGTCGGCGAAGACGAACCCCTCGCGCTCGACGACCTCGCCCCGGCGGCAGGCGATCGGGGTTGCGAGGACGGGCCCGGCGGTGACGAACGTGTGGAACTCGCCGTTCTCGCCGCAGGGGTCGACGCCGGCGGACAGGTCGGCGAGCAGCCGCTCGTCGTAGTCGCGGCCGGCGAACGAGGGGTCGAGCGCACGCGGATCGACGCAGACGAGGATCGCGCGGAAGCCGGCGGCGAGGAACCGCCGGGCGAGGGCGGCGGTGTCGCTGCCCCAGAGCGGGAAGCGGGCGCGCTTGCCCGCAGCGGCGAGGCGGCTCTCGCGGTAGGCGCGGATGTCCTCGAGGAAGAGGTCGCCGAAGGCCACCTCCTCGACCGGCGCCAGCTCGGCGGAGGCGAACGCCGCCGCCATCCGCCGCTCGTACACGTCGTTGGTACAGCCTGCCGGGATCCCGACCTCGACGAGGGGCAGGCCGGTCGCCGCCGCCTGGCGCCGCAGCAGGGAGCGGCGGACGCCGTGCATCGAGATGCGGTCGTGCTCCTCGGTCACCGTCGTCATCAGCGCCGCGGGCCGCACTCCGGCCTCCTGCAGCGCCCAGAGCGCGAGGGCCGAGTCCTTGCCGCCGCTCCAGGCGAGCGCCGGGCCGCCGCTCCCGGCCATCTAGGCCCGGTCGTCCGCGCGCCGGCCGGAGGCGAACAGGAAGTGCCCGTTGGGCGTCTCCCCCGCGCGGAGCCGCCACCCGAACGCCGCCCCCTCGTCCTCGAGCTCGGGCGGGGTCCAGAAGCGCTTCACGATCTCGAACTCACGGCCGTCCGAGAGCCTCCGGCGCATGACCTCGCCGCTGCGGCTGACCGTGTGCCGCGGGTCGCCGGTGCGGGCGTTGTCGATGAGGAACACGCGACCGCCGGGCGTGAGCGCCCTCCCGACGAGATCCCAGAACCCGGCCAGGCGGACGTGCGGCACGTGGGAGAGCCAGAAGCCGAAGAAGCAGACGTCGAACGCCCGTGGCGGCTCCCACTCGAAGACGTCCGCGACCACGTGGTCGACGGCCGCTCCGGGGCCGACCTTGGCACGGTTGAGCTCCAGCACCTCCGCGGACGCGTCGACGGCGGTGACCCGGTCTGCGTACTCCGCCAGGCGGCGCGTCCAGATCCCCGTCCCGGCGGCGAGCTCGAGCACGTCGCCGGACGGGGCGAAGCGCCGAAGCTCCGCCTCGAGCGCCGCCACGTCCGCGAACCAGCCCTCGCGGGCATCGGGGTCGAGCGTGTAGCCCTCGCGCCGGAGCCACCAGTCGTCGTATTCCGGCGCGCGGGCGCTGTAGTAGCGGCGCTGCTCGGAGAGCAGGCTCTCGACGGCGAGCTCGTCCATGCCGTCGATGCTAACCGCGTCCTCGCCGAATGCGCCCCGATAGGATCACTCGCCGAGCAAGCGGCGGCGAGGAGCGGGTGTGGACCTACAGTTGACCGACGAGCAGCGCGCGATCCAGGAGACGGTGCGCGAGTTCGTCGACCGGCGCGTGATGCCGGTGGCGCAGGAGAACGACATCAACCATCACCTCGACATGGGGATCATCGAGGGGATGGCCGACCTCGGCCTCCTGGGGGCGCCGATCCCGGTCGAGCACGGCGGCGCCGGCCTCGATTACGTGTGCGAGGCGCTGATCTGCGAGGAGATCGAGCGGGGCGAGTCGGCGTTCCGGACGCTGATCTCGGTGCACGTCGGCCTGAACTCCCTCTCGCTGCTGCGGTTCGGCACGGACGACCATAAGCGCCGCTACCTGGAGCCGATGGCGAAGGGCGAGAAGCTGGGCTGCTTCGCGCTGACCGAGCCCGCCGCCGGGTCGGACGTCGCGGCGATGCTGACGACGGCCATCCGCCAGGACGACGGCACCTACCTGCTGAATGGCCAGAAGAACTGGATCTCGTACGCGACCGAGGCCGACTACGAGCTCGTGTTCGCGAAGACCGACCCCGACGCCGGCCACAAGGGCATCTCCGCGTTCGTCGTCGAGCGGGAGTGGGACGGCGTCGAGGCCCGCCGGATCCCGAACAAGCTGGGCATCTGGGCCGGGTCGACCGGCGAGCTCTTCTTCTCGAACGTGCAGGTGCCGGCCGAGAACCTCGTCGGCGGGGAGGGCGAGGGCTTCAAGATCGCGATGCACTCGCTCGACCAGGGCCGGTTCACCGTCGCCGCCGGCGCCGTCGGCGTGATCCGGGGCTGCCTCGAGGCATCGGTGAAGTACGCCAACGAGCGCCAGACCTTCGGCAAGCCGATCGGCAAGCACCAGTTCGTGCAGGACATGATCGCCGAGATGGTGCTCGGCTACGAGACCTCACGGCTGCTGGTCATGCAGGCGGCCGACGCGAAGAACCGCGGCATCCGAAACACCCGCGAGACCTCGCTCGCCAAGTGGCACGCGACCGAGAGCGCGTTCAAGGCCGCGCACCTGGCCATCCAGGTGCACGGCGCCTACGGCTACTCGGCCGAGTACCCGGTCGAGCGCTATTTCCGCAACGCCCGGGCGCCCATCATCTACGAGGGCACGACCCAGATCCACAAGATGATGCAGGCCGAGCACGTGCTCGGCTACCGGAAGATGAATGGCTGACGGAGACGGGCGCCTCGTCTCGCTCGACGACGGCGGCGAGCTCTTCATCGTCGAGCACGGCTCCGGCTACCCGGTGATGCTGCTCCACGGCGGCCCCGGCCTCGACCACCACGAGCTGCGGCCCTGGCTCGACCCGCTCGGCGACATGGGCCTGCGGCTGATCTATGTCGACGAGCGCGGCCAGGGCCGGTCGCCGCGGGTCGACCCGGCGACCCTAACCCTGCGCGGGTTCGCCCAGGACATCGACCGCCTCGCCGAGGCGCTCGAGCTGACCGACTACGCCGTCCTCGGGCACTCGTTCGGCGCGATCATCGCCCTCTCGCACGCGCTGGAGCGCGGCAGCGCCAGCCACTACGTCATCTCCGCAGGCGCCGCGTCGAGCGAGGCGCTTATGGCCGACGTCGAGCACGAGATCGAGCGCTTCGAGCCCGCCGCGATGCGGGAGCAGATCCGGCGCTCGTGGGACGAGGAGGCGCATCTCAAGACGGTCGAGCAGGCGCGCCAGAACACCGCCGCGCAGTGGCCCTTCCACTTCTGGGAGATGGGCGACGCCTACAGCCGGTTCATGCAGTCCGACGAGACGGTGTACGCCCCGGAGGTGACGGCCCACTTCGCCGCCCAGGGCTACGGCGGCTTCGAGTGGCTCGACCATCTGCGCTGGATCCGGCGGCCGATGCTGGTGCTCGTGGGGCGCTACGACCGCACATGCACGCTGGCGCGGTCGGAGGAGATCCACAACGAGGTCGAGGGGTCAGAGCTGGTCGTGATCGAGAAGGCCGCCCACATGGCCCACGTCGAGCAGCCGAAGGCCTACATCGACGCGGTACGGTGGTGGTTCATCCGCCAGGGCGTGCTGCCGGATCCGACCGCGCCGCCGCCGGAATCCTGAGGTCGTCCTCGAGCGTGTAGGCGTCGGGGCGCCGGTGGCGCAGTGCGGGCAGCCGCTCGCGGATGTCCGCCAGCCCGGCCATGTCGAGGTCAGCGACGATGACGCCGTCGCCGTCGGGCGCCTGGGCGAGCACCGTCCCCCACGGGTCGACGATCATGCTGTGGCCGTAGCTCGGCTTGCGCAGGCCGCCGGGGTAGCCGTGCTGGCCGGTGGCGAGCACGAACGCCTGGTTCTCGACCGCCCGTGCGCGCAGCAGGAGCTCCCAGTGGGCCATGCCCGTGAGCAGCGTGAAGTTCGAGGGGACGGTCAGCACCGTCGCGCCCCCGTCGAGGGCGAGCGTGCGGAAGAGCTCGGGGAAGCGCAGGTCGTAGCAGACGGTGAGCCCGAAGCGGACGCCGTCGATGTCGGCGACGACGGGCTGCGAGCCGGGCTCGGTGCCGTCGGACTCGCGGTAGCTGATGCCGCCGACGTCCACGTCGAAGAGATGGATCTTCGTGTAGGCGGCGATCTGCGTCCCGTCGCGGTCATAGACGATCGAGACGTTGCCCACCCGATCGCCGTCGCCGAGGATCGCGATGCTGCCGCCGATCAGGTTCACGCGGTGTGTGCGGGCCCAGTCGGACATCACCTCGACCGTCGGGCCGGCGTCGAGCCGCTCCGCCTGGTCGCGCAGCCCGGGGCCGTCCAGCCAGGCGTTCCATTTCTCCGGCAGGAGGACGACGTCCGCGCCGAGCTGCGCCGCCTTCTCCACGAGCGGGGCCATGTCCTCCAGGTTCTGCGCCTTCTCGGCCCGGGCCTGGAACTGGATGCAGGCGGCTCTCACGCCTCGAAGCCTACCCCGGCGTCGCCGGCCTCGTCCTCCGCCAGGAGCCGGAAGAAGACGACCGAGCAGGCGGCGAACAGGATGACGGCCTGCTCGACGGCCATGGCGATCGCCCCCAGCTGCTGGTCCTCGAGCGGCGAGATGCCCCAGAGCCGCGGGGCGTGCACGTAGAAGCTGTACTGCGGGTGGGTGAGCGCGAGGGTGAGCGCCACCGGCGCGGAGGCGACGAACGCGCCGAACAGGTAGAGGAGCTTCGGGCCGGGCTGCATCCGGCCCGGCGCGAGCACGGGCCACCAGAACGCGATCCCCGCGGTCAGGAAGACGAGGTGCTCGACACCGAGCGCCCAGCGGTGGGTGAGCGCGTAGCCGTACACGGCGGGGATGTGGAGCACGTACCAGGCGGTGAGCCAGTAGACGAGCGCGAACCCGGGCGACGTGACGAGGCGGACCGCCCGGCGGCGCTCGCACGCGGCCACCATTCCGGCCGACAGGCCCAGCACGAGCAGCGGGGGCGCCCAGTCGGCGAGGATCACGTTCTGGAACAGGTGAAAGGAGAGCAGCGAGGTGAGCGCGATGTGCTCGAGCGGCGAGAGCAGCGCGACGGCGATCAGCGCGAGGCCGGCCGCGAAGGCCGCCATCCGCGGCGGCGGCGTCTCGACGCCGCGGCGGCGCCACGCGCGCACGACCACGGCGTAGTCGAGCGCGACGATCGCGATGGCGGCGGCCCACTCCGGGTCGGCCTGGATCCGCCAGGGATCGACCATCGGCGGCGGTCAGCCCCCGGGCGTGAGCGGCGCCATCGTCAGACCGAAGCCCGCCAATTGCTCCCAGTAGAGCTCGGCCCGCTCCTTCTCGCCGGTCCACACGACCGCCTTGCCGGTGTTGTGGATCGTGTTCGCCATCGCCTGGCCGCGCTCGAACGTGACGCCGGGGATGGTGCGCGCGAGCGCGAACGCGACGCCGTCGAACGTGTTGTGGTCGTCGTTGCGGACGATCACGAGCCACGGCCTGCCGGCACCCGACCCCGGCCCCGAGCGACGCGGCTTCTGCTTGCGAACGGGGGGTGCAACCGTCGCCATACCCCCATGGTACCGCCATGAATAAAAGGGGTCTGACCCCGTTTATTCACGTCCCCAGCCTCCCCCGCCGGGGGTGCGGATCTCGAGC
>JBKPMQ010000414.1:0-3666 GCA_046732235.1 Actinomycetota bacterium | reverse complement strand
CAGCAGCAGGTCGGGCGCAGGCGCGTGGCTCGACACGTAGTCGCTCACGCGGGTGAACGCGACCGTCGACAGGATCGCCGTGCCGAGGGCGCCGCCGATCTGCTGGGACGTGTTGATGATCCCGGACGCGATGCCGGCGTCGTTCATCTCGACGCCGACGAGCGCGGCGATCGTGACCGGCACGAACGAGAAGCCGAGCCCGATGCCGGCGAGGATGAAGCCGGGCGCCAGGTCGCTGAGGTACGAGCCGCTGACCGAGATCTGGCTGAAGTACACCAGGCCCGCGGTGGTGAGCGCCATGCCCACGGCGAGCACGGTACGCACGCCGATCTTCGTCACGAGCGCCTGCGACGCGGCGGCGGACACGATGATCACGCTGGCCACCAGGAGGTAGCCGACGCCGGTGCGCAGAGGCGAGTAGCCGAGCACCTGCTGCATGTAGAGCGTCAGCAGGAAGAACATCGAGAAGATCGATGCGCCCAGCATCAGGCCGACCACGTTGGCGCCCGAGAGCGACCGGTTGCGGAAGAGCCGCAGCGGCATGAGCGGCGCCGCCGCCCGCTGCTCCGTGGCCACGAAGCCGACCAGGAGCACGGCCGCGCCGACGAACATGGCGATCGTGCGCGGCGCCGTCCACGAGTGGTCGACGGTCTGCACGAGCGCGTAGACGAGCAGCGACAGGCCGCCGGTAACGAGCACGGCTCCGAGCAGGTCGAAGGCCCGCCGGCCGGCCGCCTCGATCTTGCTCTCGCGCAGGAAGCGGGGGCCGAGCGCGATCACGAGCGCGCCGACGGGGACGTTGATGTAGAAGATCCACGACCAGTTCAGCTGGTCGGTGAGGACGCCGCCGAGGAGCACGCCGGCCGCGCCGCCGGTGCCGGCGATCGCGCCCCAGATGCCGAGCGCCTTGTTGCGCTCGGCGCCCTCGGAGAAGGTGGTCATCAGGATCGAGAGGGCGGCGGGCGAGATGATCGCCGCGCCGACGCCCTGCACGGCGCGTGCCGCGATCAGCATGCCCTCGGAGGTCGCGAGCCCGCAGACGAGCGAGGCAGCCGAGAAGAGGGCGAGGCCGAGCAGGAACATGCGCCGTCGGCCGAGCAGGTCGGCCGACCGGCCGCCTAGCATGAGCAGGCCGCCGAACGTGAGCGTGTATGCGTTGATGACCCACTGAAGATCGGTCTCTTTGAAGTCGAGCGCCGTCTTGATCGTGGGCAGGGCAACATTGACGATGGCGATGTCGAGCACCACCATGAACTGGACCGCGCACAGGAGAAGCAGCGCAATCCCCTTACGGTCTTGGGTGGTAGGCATGAGAAGCAGGTCTCCAGGCAGTGGGTTTTCGATACAGACCTGGTGTGTATCATAATTCAGACGACATGGCAATCATCGATCCCATCACCCGCGGCCCTGGACGTCCCCGCAGCGAGGATGCCGACCGCAGGATCATCGAGGCGACCCTTCACCTTCTGAGCACCGAGGGCTACGACCGGACCTCGATCGAGGCCGTGGCCGCCGAGGCCCACGTCACGCGGGCCACCGTCTACCGCCGCTATCTGACCAAGGCCGACATGGTCACGGCGGCGGTCTGCACGATGGCGGGCCCCGACGAGCCGTGCGACTGCCCGGACATCCGCACGACCCTGGTCGAGCTCCTGCGCGGGTTCCACGCTGCGGTCGGCCCGTCGGACGGCGTCTCGATCGCGGCGTCGCTCTACCTCCAGCGGCACGACCATCCGGAGCTGCTCGAGTCGTTCCGCGAGACGGTCACCAAGCCCTGCCGCCTGAAGATGGCGGCGGTCGTCCAGCTCGCGCGCGACAAGGGCGAGGTGCATCCCGACACCGACCCGGAGTCCGTGGTCGAGATGCTGATCGGTTCCTATCTCTACCGCACGTTCGCGGGCCTGCCGATCCCCGACGACTGGCCCGAGCAGGCCGTCGCCGCGGTCTGGCGCGGCCTCGCCCCATAGTTGTCAGCGAGCGAAAAGCGGGCACAGTCCCCGCGCGGAGATTGTCCCATTCCTGCAACGAAACTGTCTCGGGCGGCGTTCGGGGTCTGACCCCGCTTGGCCCGGTTGGCTAGGCCGCGTCGGGAATGGCCTCGGCGTCCAGGCCGAGCACGACGAGCAGCGCCTCGACGACCGTGGGGTCGAAGTGGACGCCGGCGCTCCGGCGCAGCTCGGCGGCGGCCTCGTGCGGCGAGCGGGCGGCCGAGTACGGCCGGTTCGTGGTCATCGCCGAGTAGGCGTCGGCGGCGCACACGATGCGGGCCTCGATCGGGATCGCCTCGCCGGACAGGCCGTCGGGGTAGCCACCGCCGCCGAAGCGCTCGTGGTGGTGGCGCACGGCCGGGGCGGCGTCCTGCAGCCCGGCCACCCCGCGGACGATCGTGTCGCCGACGACGGGATGCGTCTTCATGACCGCCCACTCGGCCTCGTCGAGCGCCCGCGGCTTCGTCAGGATTCCCTCGGGGATCGCGATCTTGCCGACGTCGTGCAGCCAGCCGCCGAGGCGGCACAGGAGGGCGACGCCCACCGGCAGCTCGAGCCGCTCGGCCGTGAGCATCGCGAGGCGCGCCACCTGCTCGGCGTGCTGCTCGGGGATGCCCACCCGCTGGCTGCTGGCGAAGGCCAGCGCCCGAGCCATCCCGATCACCTCCGGCTCGCGCGTCGAGGCCGCGCGGCCGTGTGCCTCGGGCTCGAGCGAGACCCGGTTCCGGCCCTGGTACTTGGCGGCGTAGAGGCAGGCGTCGGCCCGCTCGACCAGGCCGTCCAGGGTCGCGCCATCCGGTGCGAGCACCGCGCCGACGGACGTCGTGAGCAGGATGCGGATGCCCTCGTGCTCGATCGGCGTCTCGCTGACGGTCTGGCGGAGCCGCTCGGCGCGCTCGGCCAGCTCGACCTCGGAGCCGACGTTCCGCAGGAGCACGGCGAACTCCTCGCCGCCCCACCGGGCCAGGTGGTCGCCCGGGGTGATGCTCGAGCGCAGCCGGTCGGCCAGCTCGGCCAGCACGGCGTCGCCGACGGCATGCCCGTACACGTCGTTGACCTGCTTGAAGTGGTCGGCGTCGATGAGGAGCAGCGCGGAGCGGTCGGCGGCGGATGCGAGCGACTCCGAGGCGATCTCGGCGAAGTGGCGGCGGTTGTGCGCGCCGGTGAGATCGTCGGTGTTCGCGCGCAGCTCGGCATCGGCGCGCGCCTGCTCGAGCTCCGCGAGGCTCTGGCGCAGCTGATCCTCGAGCCGGCGCCGTTCGGTGACGTCCGAGACGATGCCGCTGACCTCGAACGTGCCGTCGGGGCGGGCGCGCGCGACCGCGCGGTCGTGCACCCAGCGCGTGATCCCATCGAGGCCGTTCAGCCGGTAGACGACCTCGCGGTCACGGCCGCGTGCCACGGCCAGGTTGAACTCGTCGTAGGCGGCCCGGTCCTCGGGGTGGACCGCGTTGTCCCAGTTCACCATCTCGGGGTCGGGCTCCGCGCCGCCCAGCAGGCGGTCTCCGCCCGGGCCCTGGAAGAGCTCCTGCAGGGTTCCGTCCTCCGGGGAGGCGAGCGCGAGGTAGACGTGGGCGCCGACGACGTCGAGCAGGCTCGTGAAGCGGTCGTGGGCCTCGGCCGCCCGGGCAGTGGCCTCCTCGCGCGCGGTCAGGTCGGAGATGATGCCGTCCACGAG
>JBKPMQ010000413.1:0-5895 GCA_046732235.1 Actinomycetota bacterium | reverse complement strand
CCATCGAGCCGCTCAAGATCCGCGGCGTCGTCGACGAGGTCGGCCTGCGCGCGACGCGGCTGCGGGCGGTGAACGGCGAGGTGATCCGGGTGAACAACTCCCAGATCCAGTCGGTGCGGGTGCAGCCGCGCGGCGCCCGCGAGGCCGAGATCGAGTTCTTCGCGACGAACGAGGAGAACGGCCGCGAGCTCGTCACCGAGGTCGCGCGGCTCGTGCCCTCCGGGTCGACCCGGTTCGTCCGGGCGCCGTGGGTCGAGGAGGTCGAGCACCTCGACGACGACCTGGTGCGGATCCGCGCCCGGGCGACCGTCGCGCACGGCCGCGAGTGGCTCGTCGAGACGTTTCTGCCCGACCTGATGAAGGAGCGCGGCGACGACGTGATCGTGCACGGCCCGGTCGTGTGGCAGGTCGACGAGTCGGCGTCGCGCCAGTTCGCCCGCACGCTCGGCATGCGCCAGCGCACCGGCTGACCGGCGCGATAGGGTGGCTTCCATGGCCGATCCCAACGTCCGCAAGGCCGAGGTGCGGCCGACGCCGGAGCAGTACTTCATGCTCCTCGCCGTCGCCACCCGCGAGCGCGCCGTCTGCCTCGGCCGCCACGTCGGCGCCGTGCTCGTGGCCGATCAGCGGATCATCGCCACGGGCTACAACGGCACGCCGACCGGTTTCCGAAACTGCGACGAGGGCGGCTGCCACCGCTGCGCGCACCCGGAGGACTACCGCCGCGGCCGCGGCTACGACGTGTGCATCTGCGTCCACGCCGAGCAGAACGCGCTTCTGCAGGCCGCCCGGCTCGGCTACTCGGTGCAGTCCGCTCACTGCTACACGACGCTGCGCCCCTGCTTCGGCTGCCTGAAGGAGCTCTACCAGGCCGGGGTGCGCGGCGTCCGCTACCTGAACGAGTGGACGCCCTCCGATCCCGTCGAGGCGGAGGCCTACGCCGACCTGATCTCGGAAATGGACGTGCGCGGCGTCGCCGTCGAGTCGCTCGAGCTGCCCGAGAACCTGCTCGACCTGCGGCCGGGAGCGGTCAGCCTCGCGGGTTGATCACGCGCTCCGGCGCAGGCGGCGCAGGCGGCGGCGGTCGTGCCAGTCGAACGAGAGCGGATCGGACGGCGGGGCGACCGTGTCCGGGACGATCAGCGTGTCGGTGGCATCGACCAGGTCGGCCATGGCGACCACGACGCGCAGCGGGCGGGGCAGCGGGACCGGCGCAGCCGGGGCCCGGTGCGGCGCCGCCATGACCACGGCCAGATGGTGGGCGTGCAGCCGCCGGCGCCAGGCGTCGATCTCGGCGGCGCGGCCGGGCGCGCCGCACGCGGCACAGGTCTGGAGCGGCCGCTTGGCCGAGTCACAACGGGGGCAGTCGATCGTGATCTGCATGCTCACGCACTGGATCGGCCGCGAGGCCCCACGGCTTTAGCGTCCGCTCAATTCCCGACCGCGCCCGCCGAACACCCGGGCGATGGAGCTCGGGTCGACTCTCCGCCGCGCGGCCGCGCTGCTTGCGGTCGCCATGGCCGCGATCGCGGCCGGCACCTGCGTGCACGCCCAGCCCGCGCTGGCGGACAACGTGCTCGATGCGAAGCGAGCCGAGTACGCGCGCATCCGCGCCGACATCCGCCGCCTCGACAACCACGCGGAGCTCCTGACCGAGCAGTACGACCACGTCGTCTGGCAGCTGGGCGTCCTGCGCAGGCGCATGCGCATCGCGACGCATCGGTTGATGGTCGAACGGGCCAAGCTCCGCCGCGACCAGGCGCTCCTGTCCGAGCTGATCATCGAGCAGTACAAGGGCGGCGATCCGGCAACGATCGACCTCGTGCTCTCCGCCTCGTCGCTCTCCCAGGTGACCGGCGGGATGGACCTCAAGGCGCGCCTCGATGCCGCCGTCTCCGAGACCATCGAGGCGATCAACGCCGCCCGCCTCGCCATCGCGGCCGAACGCCGCACGATCGCCGCCGCCCAGGTGAAGGCGCGCGAGGACAAGCGCGAGATCACGATCCGCCGCAAGCAGATCAAGCACGAGCTGCGCAGGCGCCACCGGCTGGTGGCGAAGCTTGGCCGCCAGATCACCGTGATGACGGCCGCCGACCGCATCGGCCAGGCCGAGCTCGCGCTCGAGGCCCAGAAGTGGCTCACCGCCGACCTGCGCGCCGACGTCTCGGATCCCGGTCAGCAGCTGCGCGATCACGTCGCGCTCGACGCCCTCCAGCAGATCGGCGTGCCGTACGTCTGGGGCGGCGCGACGCCGGACGGCTTCGACTGCTCGGGCCTCGTCATGTGGCTGTACGCGAAATATGGCGTGGAGCTCCCGCACTTCGCCGCCTCGCAGTACCACCTGGGGCCTCAGATCACCGAGGCCGAGCTGCGCCCGGGCGACCTCGTCTTCTTCCACCACCTCGGCCACGTCGGCATGTACATCGGCAATGGCTGGGTCGTGCACGCGCCGCACACGGGCGATTTCGTCCGCATGGCCAGGTTCTCGATGGGCTGGTTCCAGGCGACCTACGTCGGTGCCACCCAGCCCGGCCCCGCCTGATCAGCCCGCGCACCTAGAATCGGGGGGTGGATCTGGCACCCCAGCTCACCCCTGCCGAGGCCGGCGCGGCCCTCGAGGAGGGCGCCGTCGCCGTCGACGTGCGTGAGCCGGAGGAGTGGGAGGCCGGCCACGTGGACGGCTCGCTCTGGATTCCGCTGGGAGAGCTTCAGGCCCGCGCCGGCGAGCTTCCCCGCGACCGCCCGCTCGTGATCGTGTGCCGGACGGGCGCGCGCAGCGGGTACGCCGCCGACGCGCTCGTGGCCGCGGGCTACGACGCCAGCAACCTGGCCGGGGGCCTCTTTGCGTGGACCGCGGCGGCCCGGCCGATCGTGCCGCCAGGCGGGTACGTGCTCTGAGCGCGCCCGTCCGCATCGGCACCTGCTCGTGGGCGGACGAGACGCTCACGAAGGTCTGGTACCCGAGCTCGGTGCGCACGTCCGAGGCCCGCCTCGAGCACTACGCGGCCCTGTTCGACACGGTCGAGCTGAACTCGAGCTACTACGCGCTGCCGAATCCCGATGCGGCGGCCGCCTGGGCGCGGCGCACGCCGCCCGGGTTCGTGTTCCACGTGAAGGCGTTCGGGATGATGACGAGGCATCCGGTGAAGCCCGAGCAGCTCCCGCCCGACCTGCGCGGCGAGGCGGAGACCGACGCCAGGGGCCGCATCGAGCGGCCGTCGCGCGACCTGCGGGCCGAGGTGTTCACCCGGTTCCGGGCCGCGCTCGAGCCGCTGCGCGAGGCAGGCAAGCTCGGCGGCATCCTGATGCAGCTTCCCACCTACGTCACCCGTAAGCCGGCCTCGCTCGAGTACCTCGAGTGGGCCAAGGAGCGCCTCGGGGGCGACGAGATGATGGTCGAGTTCCGGCACCGCTCCTGGCTCGAGCCCGAGCACGCCGACGAGACGCTCGGCTTCCTGCGGTCGCTGGGCGCCACCTACGTCATGGTCGACGCGCCCCGGACGGACGCCCGCAACCTCGTGCCGACGGTGGTGGGCACCACCTCGGACACCGCCTACCTGCGGCTTCACGGTCGCAACGCCTCGACCTGGAACATCCGCGGGCGCAGCGCCGCCGAGCGGTTCGACTACCTCTACTCGCCCGAGGAGCTCTCGGAGTGGTCGAAGCCGCTGCGCGAGCTGTCCTCGCTCTCGGAGCGCACCTACGCGATGTTCAACAACAACGGCCGCACCGCCGGCGCGGAGGGGCCGATCGCGCAGGCGCCGACGAACGCCGGGATGCTTCGGGAGATCCTGAAGGAGGAGGGCGTGGCGGTCACGGATTCGCCACGATCAGCCCCAGCGTGAGCAGGCCGAGGACGACCCCCAGCGTCGTCAGCACCATGGTGGAGCGGGGATCCATGTTCGCGAACCGGCCCTCGCGCAGGGCCCGGTCGATCTCGCGCTCGCGCTGGTAGGCGTTCAGGATGCAGGCGACGCCGAGCACCGCAAAGCCGGCGCCGACGACCTCGTACGGCCAGGCCGTGCGATGTGACAGCGTCGGCACCACCCGCCCGGCGGCCAGGCTGACCGCGAGGGCGGTGAGCCCGGTGCGCCACCACGCCAGGTAGGTGCGCTCGTTGGCGAGGCGGGTGCGCCGGGTCGCGTCCTGGGCCTCGTCGAACGCGCGCCGGCCGGAGGGGCTCTGGCGGCGCTCGATCTCGGACATGACCAAAGCCTACTTGTGCTGGAGCCGAGTCCGGCCCGCAGGCGGTTCTACTGCGCGCGCCAGGTGTTGCGCGAGGGCTGCGGGCGGGCGTCGACCGTGCGCCGCTGCTCGACCCGTCGGCGCGTGTCCGCCAGAAAGCGCGCGCAGTCCGCGGCCAGCTCGCCGGAGACGAACTCACCCTTAGGCACAGCTTGAGGCTGCGCTGCCGCGCCGTGCCCACCGACAGGGAACCTCGTACCCACCACTCCCAAACTGTGCCATCCGCGCTACCCACTCTGCAATCGGTCAAACCAGCTGACCGCGGTATTTGCGTCATATTTTCGTAAAGGGGTGGTGAGCGCCGGAGTGCCCATCTCGGTGCCCGGCCGCCCGCAGGGCCGGGATACACTGGCAGGAGATGGCCCACGCCGACACGCCGTCGCTTGCCCGCCTGCGACCGCGCGCGGTCTCGATGCGCACGTTCCGGCGCATGGCGGTCGCGACGCTGGTCATCCTCTGGCTCGTCGTCACGACCGGCGGGCTCGTGCGCCTGACGGCCTCGGGGCTCGGGTGTCCGCACTGGCCCACGTGCCAGGCGAACGCGCTCGTCCCGGAGGACTCGTCCCACGCGCTGATCGAGTTCTCCAACCGCGCGATCTCGGGGATCGCCATGCTGGCCGCCGTGGCGACCGCAATCATGGCCTACCGCGTGGCCGGGATCGACCGCCGCATCGCCCACGCGCTCGCGATCGCCGCCGCCGGTACCGTCGCGCAGGTGCCGCTCGGGGCGGTGACCGTCGCATTCGACCTGAACCCGTACCTGGTGATGTCGCACTTCCTGCTCGCGATGGCCGTCGTCTCGCTCTCGACCTGGGCGACCGTCGCGGCCTTCCGGCCGGCGGTCCCACGGTCGGTCGTCGGGGGCCGGGTCGGCGTGCTGGCCTGGATCGCGGTGGTCGTGTACCTCGCCCTGATCGTCTCGGGGGCGTTCGTGACCGCCTCCGGGCCGCACCCGGGCAGCACGACGACCCCGATCGAGCGGATCGGCAACTTCTACGACGCCGCCTGGGTGCACGTGCGGGTCGCGACGACGTTCACCGTGCTGCTGGTCGCGCTCGCGGTCTGGCTCTGGAAACGTTTCCGAGGCTCGCCGGCGCAGCGGCTGTCGCTCGTCTCCGTCGTCCTGCTCGGGTGTCAGGCGGCGGTCGGCGAGTACCAGTACCGGAACGGCCTGCCGTGGGACGTGATAGCGGTGCACGTCGCCCTGGCGGCCACCCTGCTGATCGCGGTCGTCGTGACCGCCAGCCTGATCGCGGCCTCCTCGTCGGGCGGCCCGACGGCCGCGGCCTCGGGCCCGAACCGCTCGCCGTAGTCCGCCCCCACCTGCCGCCAACGGTCACCGGCCGCCGCTGGGGCGGGTCAAGGCACCAGATCGAGCCGCATCTCGTGCTGGCCGGCGACCATGCTCGCGCCCCACCGCTCGAAGATTCGAGAGATGCGCCCGTCCGCCGGGGCATTCGTGACGTGAAGGGCGCGGCCGTTGGCAGCCGCACGCAGCAGCGCCTCGGCGGCGGCGTCGTCCTCCGCCGCGAGCTGGAGGACGCTCACCGCGCTCCCGTCACGGCAGACGAGCGCCCCGGCCACGCGTCCCGACCGCTCCAGCATGAGCCCGCGCAGCGCGGCGCCGGCCTCCCGCAGGCGCTCCAGCGT
>JBKPMQ010000412.1:0-4209 GCA_046732235.1 Actinomycetota bacterium | reverse complement strand
GGGTGATCGCCCGCGGCGCCGTGCGGGAGGACGTCCTGCCGACGCTGGCCCGCGTCGCGCGCGCCGGCGCCGTGACCGATGCGCGGGCCGCGGCCGAGCGTCACGCCGACGAGGCGCTCGCCCATCTGTGCGCCCTGGACGGCGGGCTCGACACGGCGGCGCTCACCGCCGTCGTGCGCGGCGCCGTCGACCGCAACGCGTAGAACCGTGGACTGTCCCCGGTGAATAAACGGGGTCAGACCCCTTTTATTCACGCCACGGTACGCAGCCACGCCTCGACGGCCGCCGGCGTGCGCAGCCGCACCAGCTCGACGTGGGCGAGCTCGGGCCGCGCCAGCAGCTCCGGCAGCGTCCTGCGCTGGCTGACGTGCTTGCGGATCGCGTAGACGAACAGGGAGTCCCAGCCCCCGAACGCCGCCCGCCACGACTCCGTGTTGCCGTTCCAGAGCTCCTGCTGCAGCCGGATGCGGGGGATGGTGCGGCGCATGAGCCGCCACAGGCAGATGCGCATCGGGAGGTCGAGCCAGACGACGGTGTCCGCGTGCTCCATCACGTAGGTGCCGAGCTTGCGGCGGTAGTCGGAGTCGATCACCCATCCGTCACCCTCGACCGTCGGGCGCAGCAGCTCGCGCAGCTCGTCGTCGCCCGTCTCGCTCCACCCGGGGCCGTGGACGAGGGCGTCCGTCTCGACGAACGGCACGTCCAGCGCCGCCGCGACCCGGCGCGCGAGCGTCGTCTTGCCCGAGCCGCTGATGCCCTGGAAGACGATCCGCCGGCCCACGGCCGGGCATCGTATCCGCGAGCGTCGCGCCGCCGTCACCCGATCGCACGATCGTGCCGGCGCTGCATGGCCGCGGCTACCGCCTGGTGACGGTGCCGAAGCTGCTCGGGCTGCACCCGGCATACGCCTACCGGCGGTAGACTCCGCGTCGCCGATGGCCCTCGCCGCCCATCTCGACACGCTCGCGCCGGTGCGCGAGAAGATCCTCGCCGGCGAACGGCTCGACTTCGACGACGGGGTCACCCTGCTCGAGTCGGAGGACTTGCTCGCGCTGGGGGAGCTCGCCGACACCGCCCGCCGTCTGCGGGGCGGGTCGGACGAGGTCTACTTCATCAACAACCTCTACCTGAACCACACGAACGTGTGCCGGGTGAAGTGCAAGTTCTGCGCGTTCGCGCGCACGGGCCGGCAGGAGGGTGCCTACACGTGGGACATCGACGACCTCGTCGCCCACGCCGTCGAGGTGCACGGCCGCGAGTCGTACGACGAGATCCACATGGTCGGCGGCGAGCACCCCCACATCGGCTACGACTACTACCCCGCCGTCACCCGCGCCCTCAAGGAGGCGCTCCCGGACGTCCACATGAAGCTCTTCACGGCGTCCGAGATCCACCACATGACCAAGCTCTCGGGGAAGACGCACGCCGAGGTGCTGGCCGACCTCAAGGCGGCCGGCCTGGGGTCGCTACCCGGCGGCGGGGCGGAGGTGTTCGCCGAGCGCGTGCGCCGGCTGGTGGCGCCGGGCAAGGAGCATCCGGACAACTGGATCTCCACCCACCGCGCGGCCCACAAGATGGGGATCCCGACCCACTGCACGATGCTGTACGGGCACGTGGAGACCTACGAGGAGAGGGTCGAGCACTGGCTGCGGCTGCGCGACCTCCAGGACGAGACCGGCGGGTTCCTGGCCTTCATCCCGCTGCCGTTCCACCCCGAGAACACCGTGTTCCAGCGCCGCGGCTGGCGCTTTTCGACGGGCAACGACGACCTCAAGATGATCGCCGTCTCGCGCCTGATGCTCGACAACATCCCGAACATCAAGGCCTACTGGATCATGATCTCGACGCCCCTCGCGCAGATCGCCCTGCACTTCGGCGCGAACGACATCCAGGGCACCGTGATGGAGGAGCAGATCGCCCACGCCGCCGGTGCGGTGACCCCGCAGGAGGAGCGCATCGCCGACCTGGTGGCGCTGATCCGCGAGGCCGGGCGCACGCCGGTCCAGCGCGACACGCTCTACAACCCGGTGAGGACGTTCTGATCCGGCTCGGGCGGATCGCATACGCCAACATGGCGCCGGCGTTCTACGACCTCGGCGGCGTCGACGTCGAGCAGGTCACGGGCGTGCCCACCCAGCTCAACCGGATGCTGATGGACGGCGAGATCGACGTCGCCCCGATCTCGTCGATCGAGTACGCCCGCAACCCCGAGAAGCTGACCCTGCTGCCGCGCCTGTGCGTGTCGTCGGAGGGCGCGGTCGACTCGATCCAGCTGATCACGAGGAAGCCGCTCGAGCAGGTGCGCAGCGTTGCGGTGACGCCGGAGAGCGCCACCTCGGTCGTCCTGACCAAGGTGCTGCTCGGCGACGTCGAGCTCGTGCCGCTCGACCATCCGGCCGACGCCCGCATGCTGATCGGCGATGCCGCCTTGCGGAGCGCGTTCGAGGATCCGACGCCGCACCACGACCTGGGCCGGCTGTGGCAGGAGCGCACCGGCCTGCCGATGGTGTTCGCCGTCTGGGCCTGCCGCGAGGGCATCGGCGAGGGCCTCGCCGAGCTCGAGCGCGCCCACCTGCGCTCGCTGGCGCTGGCCCGCTCCGAGCCCGAGCTCCTGGCCCGCCGCGCCGCCGAGCTGTACGGCTGGCCGGCCGGCTTCCTGGCCCGCTACTTCGAGAAGCTGCGCTACCACTTCGGCCCCCGCGAGCAGCAGGGCATGATCCGCTTCTTCGAGCTCGCGCACCTCGCCGGCGAGCTCGCCGCGGTGCCGGAGCTGCGCTTCGCGGACACCCAGCCCGTCGGCGCCTGACGATGGTTGATCGCTAACTCCGCGCGCGCCTCGACGCAGGACCATGGGGGGGCGGCGTGACTGCCGCGGACGCGCTCGCCGCCCTGGTCCTCGTCCCGGCGGCCGTCTGGGTGCTGGGCTCCTGCATCGTGCCGGCGTCGGGGCCGGCGGAGCGACTCGCGGCGGGCGTGCTCTCGGCCCTCGGCCTCGCCTGGCTGACGATGCTCCAGGCGCCGTTCGGGCTCGGGCTGCTGGGCCGCCGGGTGGCGCTCGACCTTGTCTTCGCGGCCGGCCTGGCCGGTCTGCTTGCCTGGCGTCGGCCCGATCTGCGCCCGGCGCGCATCCACCGCGGCGCGGTGGCGGCGTTTCTCCTTCCCGCTGCCATCGTGCTCGCACCGGGAGTGGCGCATCCGCCGAACCTGATCCGCAGCAACGACAGCCTCTGGCACGAGGGCTGGACGCACCAGCTCGTCGGCGGTGCCACCGATCCCGGCGGCCCATACGCGGGGATCCCGAACGCATACCCGTGGCTCTTCCACGCGCTCGCGGCCTGGACGACCCAGCTCCTCCCGGGCGGCGTCCTGGCCGGCTTCCTGGCCGTGCAGGTGCTGGCGCTCGTGGCGGCGGGGGCGGGCATGTGGCTCGTCTCGCGTGCGCTCGGGCTGCGCGAGGACGCCGCGTCGTGGGCCGTCCTGCTGGGCGTCGGCGCCGGCGGGGTGGGGTGGCTGTGGCAGCACTCGCCGGCCGCCGTCACGTTCCTCAGGGCCGGGCTCGGCCCCTACCACGGCGACTTCGTGCTCCCGAACGCGATGTCGACCGGGATGGGGAACCTGCCGCCGATCCTGCCCCGAGAGGTCGCGCTCGCGATGATGCCGCTCGTCGTCTGGGCCGCGGTGCGCTCGGCATCCGGCCGGTCGCTCGCCTGGGCGCTCGTCGCGGGCTACGCGCTCGGCCTGACCTTCCTGCTCGGACCGGACGACGGCGGGGTTGCGTGCGCGGTGATCCTTGCCCTGGCGCTTGCGTGGCTGACCGTCCGGCCGCTGGCGGCGCTCGTCCCCGCGGCGGTCGTGGTGGCGGTCTGGGGCATCCCGCTTGCCCTGCACTACCACGAGCTGGGCGGGTTCCGGTCGATCACGGCCCGCGAGCCGGTCGACCCCACCGGAAGTCAGGCCATCGTCGCGCTCGGGCTCCTGCCCCTGCTCGCAATCCCCGGGGCGGTGATCCTGGCCCGGAGACCGGACGCCGACCGGCGCTCGCTCGCCGCCTGGGCGGGTGTGATCCTCGCCATCAATGCCGTCGCCATCGCGATCGGATCGGGCCACGAGCTGCTCGGCACGCCCGCGCTCCTGCGGTGGCTGCGCTACGTGACCTTCCTGGCGCTCGTGCTCGCCGTCCCGGCCGGGGAGGGCGCGGCCGCGGTGGTC
>JBKPMQ010000411.1:0-5804 GCA_046732235.1 Actinomycetota bacterium | reverse complement strand
GACGTGGCCGGTGCGGCCCAGGTGGGCCCCGCCGAGCTGGCCGAGATCGCGGCCATGCGCGCCCGCGGAGCCCTGCGGCGAAGCGGCCTCGCGGCGGTTCGCAAGCGGGTCGGACGGCGCACGCTCATCAGCACCGCGCCGGCGTCCGCGCCGCCCGGGGCGGCGTCCTGACCGGCGGATATCCTCGCGGACATGCCGACCCAGCAGGCGCTGTACGCCGACCTGGCCGAGCGCAGCTTCGACCCGGAGCTCAGCTGGGCCGAGCACGAGCTGCCCGAGCGCGTGCGCACGAAGCACGTGCACCGGCTCCACCCGTACCTGGGCAAGTTCGTCCCCCAGCTGGTCGAGCGGTTTTTGACCCGTCACTTCCGGCCGGGGCAGCGCATCCTCGACCCGTTCGCCGGCAGCGGGACGACGCTCGTCGAGTGCACGACGTTCGGGGCGAGCAGTGTCGGCGTGGACGTGTCGGCGTTCAACGTGCTGCTCTCCGCCGTCAAGACCGCCCGCTACGACCCGGCCGCCGTCGAGCGTGACCTGATCGACACGCTCCAGGCGGCCGAGGACGCGGCCGGTGAGCCCGCGGGAGTCCCGCCGGGCGATTACCTGCGCACCTGGTACCACCCCGCCGCCCTCGCGCAGTTGCTCCGTTACCGCGATGTCGTCTGTGCGCAGGCCGAGCACGCCGACCTCGCCCGGGTGGTGCTGAGCCGCGCCGCCCGTTCCGCGCGGCTGACGACCCACTTCGAGCTCGACTTCCCCCGGGCGCCCCAGACCGGCCCGTACCAGTGCCGGAAGCACTCGCGCGTGTGCGCGCCCACCGCCGACGCGGCCAAGTTCCTGCGCCGCTACACGCTCGATACGATCCGGCGGGTGCGCGAATACGCCGGGCTTCGGGCCGATGTCCAGGCGGACGTGCGCCACGCCGACGCCCGCTGCGTCGACTACGGCGTGCGCCTGGACGGGCTCATCACCTCGCCGCCGTATCCGGGCCGGATCGACTACCACGAGCAGCACCGCTACGCCTTCGAGCTGCTCGGCCTCGACGAGCGCCGCGCCGAGGAGATCGGCGCGCCCTGGCGGGGGACACGGCGGGCGGCGATCGACGCCTATGTCGACGACATGACCGCCGTGTTCGCGAACGCGCGCAAATTCCTCGCTCCCGGCGCCCCCGTGGTGCTCGTCGTCGACGACTCGCGCGAGCTCTTCGGGACGATCCTCGGCCGTGCCGGCCTGCGCATCCGTGACCAGCGGCTCCGCCACGTGAACCGCCGCACCGGCCGCCGGGCAGGCGAGTTCTACGAGCAGGTCATCCTCGCAACCGCCTGACCCGGCCGCCAACCGGGGTCAGACCCCGAACGTCGGGCGTGCGGATCTTGTTGCACTTCCGCGTCTACAGCCGGTCGCGTGCCCGCCGGGGTCGGCGCGGAAGCCGCAGCGTCGGACGCCGCGTCCGCTCGCGCCGCCGCTCGGGCCGGGCCCTGCCCGTCTCGACCGGGCGGGAGCGCCGCGGCGAAAGCACGACCGGCTCGGGCATGTGCCGCAGAGACGGCACCAGCATGAGCGTCGCGACGCCGGTGAGGACGGCGGCGGCCAGGTAGACGCCCTGGGGGCCGAGCCAGGTGACGAGCGGGGCGCCGAGCGCGAAGGAGAGGCCCATCGCGCCGAGCACGATCGCATCCAGCGCGGCCGAGACCCGCGAGCGGATCCGGTCGGGCGTGCGCCGCTGGAGCACGTTCTGCGCCGCAACGGTGCCGAACGAGTCGAAGACGCCGGCAATGAGCATGCCGAGCAGCACCGGCCAGAAGACCGGCGTGAGGCCGACGATCGCCAGGCCGGCCGCGATGGCGGCGCTGCCGCCGACGACCGCCGCCTGCTCGAACCGGCGCCGCAGGCGTGCGCCCAGGATCGCCCCGGCGACGCCGCCGCCGTCCCAGAAGACCGAGATCAGGCCGTAGCCGACCGAGCCGACGCGGAAGTGGTGGGCGAGCACGACCTCGGCGACGATCACCGGGCCGATGCCGACCATGATCAGCCCCCAAGCGAGCGTGAGCCGCCGCATCCAGCGGTCGGCCATGAGCTGGCGGTAGCCGTCCATGCGGCCCCCGAGCTCGTCGTGGCGGTCGGAGTGGAACGGCGCCCGGATTCCCACCATGAGCAGGGCCGAGACCGCCATCATCACCGCCGAGACCGCGAAGACGCCGGTGGCGCTCGTGACGGCGAGCAGGCCGCCGCCGATGCCCGGGCCGAGCATGAAGCCGGCGCTCTTGAACGCCCCGGCAAGGCTGTTCGCGCGGGCCAGCTCCTCGTCTTCGACCAGGTTCGGCACCGCTCCCTGGACGGCGGCTGTGAGTGCGCCCTGGGTGCACCCGGCGGCGACGGTGACGAGAATCGTCGCCAACACGTCGCCGTGCCAGACGAGCAGCGCACACACGGCGAAGCCGGCGGCGGCGAGGGCGGCGGAGACCATGACGACCACCCGGCGGTCGTGCCGGTCGCCCACGTGCCCGGTCCATGGCGAGACCGCCGTCGCCGACCCGAAGATCGCGAGCATCGCGGCGGACAGCCACCAGGCCGACGATGTTGCCGAGTAGAGCGCCCAGATCAGCGCCGTCAGGGCCGCGCCGCGACCGGCATACGACAGCCCCTGGCTGATCGCCAGGCGGCGGACCGCGGAGTTCGTGGCATGCGTATCGGGCGTCATGGAGAGAGACCGGTCGGAGGGGTTCATCGGGTGCCGTCGCCACTCTGGCGCGCGGCTGCACGCGTGGCAGGGCCGCGTAATCCTAGCCGTTCGGCACTTCCGGCCGCCGGCTTGAGCGGCGCCTCCACGGATCCCGCGTCTTTCTCCGATGGGGTTGACGCGGCTGGGTGCAACTGGAAACTGGAATCAGGTTTCCGCCGCCACGAGGCGGCAGCGACGAGGAGAAGCGCATGGGCACGAACATCCGCACCCGCCTTACCGGCCGCGACCCCCACGGCTCCGGTACCACCCTGAGCGATCGCGACGTCGAGTCGGCCCTCGGCCGGCTCGCGGCCTACGACGACGACCGGCCCCAGGACCGGCGCCGTCCGGCGAGCATCACGCCGGCGCTGCGCGGCCGCGCCGGGCTCTGGAGGCGTTGACCGGCCTCGGGCGGACCGCAGCACGATGAATGAGGGTCGGATCGCGCGCGGCCTGCGACTCAGCCGGGAGAGTTGGTCGGTCGTGCGGCTGCGCCCCGGCCTGCTGGTGATACCGGCGATCTCCGCGTCGCCTTCTACGCGCTTGCTGCGGCCACCCTCGACGGGCGGCCGATGACGACCGTCCAGGCGTTCGACCGCGCCCGCTCGCGGGTCTGGGCGGTTGCCTGGTGGGCTCTGGTCGCAACCGTCGTCGGGGTCGTTCTGCGTTCGCTCGAGCAGCTGCCGGCCGGCGGGCTCGCGGGCCGCCTCGTGGAGTGGGTCGGCGACATCGCATGGTCGCTCGCGAGCTTCTTCGTCGTCCCGGTGCTCGCGCTCGAGGACGTCGGCGTCGGCGCCGCACTGCGGCGCTCGGCCGCGACCATCCGCCGCACCTGGGGCGAGTCGGTGACGGGCGCTGCAGTCATCGGGCTCGGCGCCGGGTTCGTCGTCCTCTTCCTCGCCGGCGTCGGCATCTTCGGCGCCGCGATCGGGCACCACGGCCGCGTCGCCGGCTATCCTCTGGCGGCTCTGGCCGCCGCTGCGGCGTCCGTCATCCTCGTCCTGCAGACGGCGATCGGGCAGGTGTTCCGGCTGGCGGTCTACCGGTACGCGTCGGGCGAGGGCGGGACGGGCCCGTTCGCGACCGCCGACCTCGAGGCCGCGTTCAAGCCCCGCCGCCGCTTCGGCTCGCGCTAGAGCGTCTCGGGAGGCCGCGGCCGCGGCTCGCGGTCGGGCCGGAAGATGTTGTCCCCGGGCAGGAGGTCGCCGGCAAGCAGGTCCGCCAGGCGGCGGCCCCCGGCCGGCGAGAGCATGATCCCGTGGCCCGAGTAGCCCGTGTTCACGTAGAGGCCGCCGACGCCCGTCTCGCCGATCAGCGGCCAGTGGTCGGGCGTCATGGTGTACTGGCCGGCCTGCACCATCCAGTGGGCGGCGTTTCGCTGCCAGACGTCGGCCCAGAAGGGCGCGGTCTGCGCGACCGCCGTCGGGCTGGCGGGGTCGAGGAGCTCGAACGCGAAGCCGGGATCCGCCGGCACGGCGTCGGTCGGCTCCGACGGCGGCGTGGCCGGGTCGGTGAAGAGCAGCCATGCGCCGCGCAGGGCCGGCCGCCAGTGGGCGCCCGAGTCCTCGTCGATCGTCATCGGCGCGCCGGCGGGCACCTGCGGCACGTCCGGCATGACGAGCTTGTGCCGGCGCACGGTCTCGATCGGCAGATCGGCGCCGGCCCAGGCTGCGACCCCGCCGGAGAGCGGCCCGCAGGCGATCACCGCACGATCCGTCTCGATCGTCCCGGCGGACGTGCGGACGGCCCGGAGGCGCCCGCCCGCGATGTCGAAGCCCTCGGCCCGGCACCCGGTCACGATGGTCGCGCTCGACGCCGTCGCGAGCCCCATCGTCACCGCGCGCGTGTCGATGAAGCCGTCGCCGGCCCGGAACCGGGCCTGGAGCACATCCGCGGCGACGTACGGGAACCGCCGCCGCACCTCGTCGCCGTCGAGGAGCTCCACGTCGGTCACGCCCCAGCCGTGCTGGCGGGCGACGAGCTCGCGCTGCTCCGCGGCGCGGTCGGGCGAGCGCGTGAGCCACAGGTAGCCCTGGGCACGGATCGCGGGGTCGTACTCGCGCTGGCCCGTCACCTCGGCGAAATTCTGGAAGACCGCGACCGTCTCCTCGACCAGCCGCAGCTCCTCCTCGGTGGAGAACTGGAGCCGGAAGGCGCCGGTCGAGACGGGCGTCGTCAGCGTGCACAGGGCGGGGCGCGCCTCGATCAGCACCGAGCGGATGCCGGCGCGTCCGGCGTAGAACGCGGTCGCGGCGCCGACGATGCCCCCGCCGATCACCACGAGCTCCGCCGTGCGGGGCGGGGTGTTCACGGCGTGATCCTACCGTCGCGGGCTCCCGGCGAAGGCGGCGCCCCGATTCATCTAGGATCGGCCTCGAGATGGCACCGATGCTCCTCTCCGCCTCCGTGACGCCGCTGCGCGACGGCGGCTCCCGTGTGGACGAGGCCGCGATCGAGCCGCTGGCCCGGTTCCTCGTCGACGGCGGCGTCGACGGCATCTTCGCGCTCGGGACGACGGGCGAGGGTGTGCTGCTCAGCATGGAGGAGCGAAAGACGGTCGCGCAGCGGTTCCGCGAGGTCCGGGCCGGGAAGCTGATCGTGCACTGCGGCGCGCAGAGCACGGCCGACACCGCCGCGCTCGCGTCCCACGCCGCCGGCATCGGCGCCGACGGCGTGGCCGTCATCCCGCCGCCGTACTACCCCCTCAGCGACGACGCGCTCGTCGAGCACTTCGTCGCGGCCGCTGCGGCATGCGCGCCCACGCCGTTCTACCTGTACGCCTTCGCCGCGCGCAGCGGCTATGCCCTGCCGGTCGCCGTCATCGAGCGGGTGCGCGAGCGAGTCGAGAACGTGGCCGGCCTCAAGGTGTCCGAGGCGCCGTTCGAGCCGGTCGAGCCGTACCTGGGCCTCGGGCTGCCGGTGTACGTCGGCGCCGAGAAGCTGATCCCGGCCGCGCTCGCTGCGGGAGCCGCGGGGGCGGTTTCCGGCCTCGCCTCCGCCTTCCCGGAGACGGTGGCGGAGGTGGTCGCACACCCGGACGCGGCGGGTGCCCAGCGCCTCGAGGCGCTGCGCGGCGCGGTGG
>JBKPMQ010000410.1:0-6008 GCA_046732235.1 Actinomycetota bacterium | reverse complement strand
GCGTGCGCCTGGTCGACCTCCCGCTCGCGCTGCCGCAGGGCACCGGGAGCGTCGAGGTGCGGTCGGCGACCGGGTACGCACGCCGGTTCGACGTCGCGAGCGTGCCCGGGCTCATGCTCGCGACGCACCTCGACGGGGCGCCGCTCGCGCCGGGCAACGGCGCCCCCGTCCGCCTGGTGGCCACCGGCCGGCGCGGGTTCTGGTGGGTGAAGTGGGTCACCTCGGTGCGCGCGAGTGGCCGGCCGCCCTGGTGGCAGTCGCCGTTCCCGCTGTTCCCGCTGTAGCGCGTCTACCATGCGGGCATGGCCTCCGATGACCTCGACGCGGCGGCGAACCGCGCGTTCGACGAGGCGCTCGACCGCATGGGCGCCGATGTCTGCATCTGGTCGGTCGACCTGGCGATCGACGGCATCGCGGCGGATCTCGGCGCGGATCCGGTCGAGGAGGCGCGGGTGCGCGTGCTCCTGCGCGACCGGTTCGGCCTCGCGGTTCATCCGGCCGACCGCGCGGCTTCCCGCTAGCATCGCCCAGGTGAGCGAGGACCCACGGCCCGATATCGACGCCTGGGCGGAGGCGCACGGCTTCACGCCCTCCGATGACCAGATCGGCGGCGCGACGCAGCTGCTCGACCTCGGAATGCTGGATACGACCGACGCCGCCTACCGGGGTGCGGTCGACGGTCACGAGGCGGTCCTGGCCGAGTTCTCGGTCGGCTCGCCCGACTGGTCGGAGGCGTTCGGCGGCTGGGGCGTCGACTCGACCGGGTTCACGGTCTTCCTGCTCTTCGTCGACGCGTCGCGCTGGCCGCGGCTGACGGTGCACCCGAGCGCCTTCTCCGAGCACGACTGGGCCCGCCGCCTGATCCGCACCGACCGGCGCGTGCATACCTCGTCGCCGGGCATGGACGAGCGCTACCGCGTCGTCGCGTCCCGGCACATCTCCGACGAGCAGCTCGAAGCGGTGTTCACGCCCGAGCTGGTCGAGTGGTGGATGGCGCAGGAGCCCGAGGTGCTCCTGGACATCGAGGACCACGGCGAGGAGGGCGGTTTCCTGACCGTCGCCCGGCTGGGTATGGGCATCGGCGTCGAGGCGCTCTCGACCCTCCAGGCCCAGACCGCCCATCTGGTGAAGGCGTTCTTCCCGGCCTGACCGGGGTCAGACCCCGCGCAGGATCTGTCGCAACTTCGTCACGGCCGCCGTTCGGGGTCTGACCCCGATTCCAGGGCGGTCTCGAGCGGCGTGAGGTCGGCGAGCGGTGGCTCGCCCGCGCGGCGGCGGGGGGCATGGGCGCGGACGAGGTCGTAGGCGCGGCGGGTGCCCTGACCGAGCTCGCCGGCGCGCTCGCGCAGGTCGACCGCCTGGGCGGCCAGGTAGAGCTCGACGGCGGCCACGTAGCGGCCGAGCCGGGTCATCTCCTCGACGCGCCGCGCCGCCACCGGGGTGGGGATGACGCGGTCCTCGATCCCCTCGGCCGTCGACGAGGTGGAGAGCTCGAGGGTGGCCGGGTGCGCGAGCAGCCGGGCCTCGGCTGCGGCGGCGCTCGCCCCGTAGACGACGATGGCGAGGCCGTCCTGGCTGGTCGCGTCGTCGTCGCGCAGCCCGGTGGGGAGGCCGCTGAACGCGGAGTAGACGAGCTTGTTCGCGCGCTCGCACGAGGCCGTGATCACGTGGGCCAGCGCCAGCCGCACGTAGTCGAGGGTGACGCCGTACGGCACCGAGTCGAAGTTCCCCGTCGAGAGCGCCCGCCCGTCCGGCGTGATGCAGGGATTGTCGTGCGACGATGTCAGCTCGGCCTCGACGATCGCACGGGAATGGGCGAGGGCATTGCGGGCGGCCGCATGCGTCTGGGGCACGACCCGCATCGTCAGCGGATCCTGGAGGTGGCGGTGGAGCGTGCCCGAGAGCAGGCTGCCGCCGGCCAGGAGCGCCTGCAGCCGCGCAAGCTCCTCCGGGATGCCCGGCACCGGGCGGGCGTCGCCGACAGCGGGGTCGAGCGCCTGCACGTTCCCCAGCATGCCCTCGAACGTCAGCGCCGCCGCCTCGTCGAACCGGTCGAGCAGGGCGCCGACGCCCACCAGCGCGAGCGCGGACCAGCCGAGCGAGAAGCCGTTCGAGTTCACGAACGCAAGCGCCTCCTTGGCCGTCGGCTCCCAGGACTGCAGGCCGAGCCGGCGCAGCTCCTGCGCCCACTCGCCGTCGCCGATGAGCGCGGCCGCCAGGTCGGCGAGCGGGCCCAGGTCGGACTGCCCCAGCGACCCGGTCGTGCGCACCCGGGGCACGAGGCCGGCGTTCAGGGCGCCGATCAGGTGGTCGGCCAGCTCGACGCGCACACCCGAGCGGCCGCGGGCGAAGCCGGCCACCTGTGCCAGCATCACCGCCCGGACGACCGGCTCGGACACGTCGGGCCCCGTGCCCGTGCGGTGCGAGAGCAGCATCAGGCGGTTGAAGGGCAGCTGCTCCTCGCCCGCGGCGACCGGGACGCGCTTCAGCGCGCCGACGCCCGTCGTCAGGCCGTAGACGCGCTCCCCGCGGGCGAGCAGCCCGTCGGTCGCGTTGCGCGCCGCCGCGATCCGGGCCCGGGCGGCGTCGGCCAGCTGCACCGGCCGGCCGCGGAGGGCGACGTCCGCGACGTCGTCGAGCGCGAGGCTCCCGTCGAGCATGAGCGGCCCCGTCACGACGCCCGGAAGAACGGCTCGCCGAGCTCGCCCTCGCGCACCTCGATGCCGAGCCCGGGCGCGGACGGCGCCGCCATCCGCCCGCCGGCGTGGGCCGGGAGGCCGTCGCCGTTCGCGACCGTGACCCAGTCGGTGAAGTCGACGGTATGCAGCCGGTGCGGCTCGGGGGTCGAAAGCGAGAGGTGGAGCATGGCGGCGGTGTCGATCGTAGCCCCGCCCGTGTCCTCGACGGTGACGGTCATCCCGAGCTCCACGGCGACGTCGCGCAGCGTGGCCGCGCGGGTGACGCCGCCCACCCGGGCGATCTTGATCGTGACGCCGTCGGCGATGCCCTCGCGCCCGGCCCGGACGAGCGCGGGGAGCGCGTCGATCGACTCGTCCAGGACGAGCGGATGGGGGCAGTGCGGCCGCACCGCCGCGCACTCGTCGAGCGTCGCGCACGGCTGCTCGAGCGTGTACGTGTGACCGGCCGTCGCGAGCAGGAAGCGGCGGGCATCGGTGGTGGTCCAGCCGCCGTTCGCGTCGGCGAAGAGGACGACCTCGGGGCCGACCGCGTCGCGGACGGCGGCGAGCCGCCGCGCGTCGGTGTGCGGGTCGCCTCCGACCTTCACCTGCAGCCGCCGGTAGCCGTCGGACGCATAGCGGCGGGCGAGGCCGGCCGCGGCCTCGGGCTCGTCCGGCGGCAGCGAGCGGTAGAGGTCGACCGCCTCGCCGAACCGGCCGCCGAGCGCCTCGCACAGCGGCTGGCCGCGGAAGCGGGCCGCGGCGTCCCAGCAGGCCATGTCGAGCGCGGACTTGACGTAGGGCTGGCCGCGCATGGCCGAGTCCATCCGCCGCACGAGCCGGCGCGGCTGGCCCGGGTCGGCGCCCAGCACGTTCGGCGCGAGATCGGCGATCCCCGCCCGCGCTCCCGACGCGAAGGCGTCGGCGTAGAAGGCGCCGAGCGGCGCCATCTCACCCCAGCCGGTGACGCCCTCCTCCGTGTCGACGGCGACGATGAGCGAGTCGAAGCCCTCGGCCGACCCGCCCGCGGTCGAGTACGTGCCGTCGGCGAAGGGCTGCTGCTGCCGGAAGGCCCGGACGCCGGTGATCTTCAATCGCCGAGCTCCGCGCGGCGGCGGGCCGCATACGCCTCGAGCTCCGCCCGCAGGCCGGCGTCGAGCGGCGGCGGCTCGTACGCGGCGAGCGCGTCGCGCCAGATCTCGCCGGCGCGGGCGGCGGCGTCGCGGCCGCCCTTCGTCTTCCACCGCTCGAAGTTCTCCGTCGAGGAGAGCAGCGGCCGGTAGAAGCAGGTGCGGAACCGCTCGAGCGTGTGCGCCGCCCCCAGGAAGTGGCCGCCGTGCCCGACCTCCTGGTGGGCGTCGTAGGCCAGGCTGGCCTCGTCGATCTCGAGCGGCGTGAACTCCTCCTGAAGCATGCGCAGCATCTCGATGTCGACGATGAACTTCTCGTAGCAGGCGACGAGCCCGGACTCGAGCCACCCGGCCGCGTGCTCCACGAAGTTCGCGCCGGCCAGGAACGCGGGCAGCATCGTGTTCAGGCCCTCATAGGCGGCCTGGGCGTCGGCGGTCTGGCTCGACGTGAGGAACCCGCCGCCGGCCCGCCACGGCACGCCCAGCCGGCGGGCCATCTGGCCGGAGCAGAGCAGGCCCATCGCCGACTCGGGGCCGCCGAACCCGGGCGAGCCCGACTGCATGTCGGTGTGGGAGAGGAACGAGCCCAGCACGACCGGCGCCCCCCGGCGCACGACCTGGGTGAGGGCGAGGCCGGCCAGGGCCTCCGCGGTCTGCTGGACGAGCGACCCGGGCACGGACGCCGGCGACATCGCGCCCATGAGCAGGAACGGCGTGATGATCACGGCCTGGCCGGCGGCCGAGTAGACCATCATCGCCTCGATCATGCGCGTGTCGTAGCGCATGGGCGAGTTGGCGGTCACGACGCCGAACACCCGCACCGCGCCGTCGTTCGGGCCCCCGAACAGGATCTCCGTCATCCTGATCGTGTCGACGGCGGCCCCCTCGGTGATGACGGCCCCCATGTACGGCTTGTCGGTGAGCGTCTGCACGGCGAGCAGCATGTCGAGGTGGCGCGAGTCGAGCGGCCGGTCGCCGGGCTCGCAGCAGAGGCCGCCGGGCGTGTCCAGCTGGTCGTAGGTCTGGCTCAGCCGGCACAGGTTCTCGAAGTCGGCCATGGTCGCCTCGCGCCGCTCCTCGCCCTCGCGCACGAACGGCGGCCCCTGGGTGGGCGCGAACACCATGTGCCGGCCGCCGACGTGGACGGTGCGGTCGGGATTGCGGGCGACGAGGTCGAACTCGCTCGGGGCGCTCGCCACGCACTCGAGCACCCAGTCCGGGTCGAACCGCACGACCGAGCCGTCGACCCTCTGCCCGGCGGCGCGGAAGCGCTCGAGCGCGCCCTCGTGCAGGAACTCGACGCCGATGTCCGAGAGCAGCCGCCGCCAGCCCCGCTCGAGGACGGCCATCGCATCCTGGGACAGGACGTCGTAGCGCGGCATGTCGTTGCGGAACACGGCTCAGCCCCCCTTGCGGGCGGCGGGGATCGAGACGCTGAAGACGGTGTTTCCGGGCCGCGAGCGGACGCTCATCGCCCCGCGATGGCCGACGATGATGCGGCGGGCGATGTCGAGGCCGAGCCCGGTGCCGTCTCCGACCTGCTTCGTCGTGTAGAACGGATCGAAGATCCGGGGCTGGACGTCGGCCGGGATGCCGGGGCCGTCGTCGCCGATCTCGACCACGACGTCGTCGCCGACGCCGCGAGTGGTGATCGTGATCGTTCCCCCACCGCCGTCGAAGGCGTCGAGGGCGTTCGTGAGCAGGTTCGTCCACACCTGGTTCAGCTCCGATCCGTGGACGGTGACGGGCGGGAGGCTGCGGTCGTAGTTGCGCTCGACCTTCACCGGCTCGTGCTTGATCCGGTACTTCAGCATGGTCAGGGTGCTGTCCAGGCCGGCGTGGACGTCGACGTCCTCGACGGCGGCCCGGTCCATGTGCGTGTAGTCCTTGATTGCGGCCACGAGCTCGGAGATCCGGGCGGTCGACTCGTGCAGCTCCCCGACGAGCGTGTGGGCGGTGAGCGACGCGGCCACCCACTCGAGGGCCGCGCCCGTGGCGGGCCCGGCGGCCGTTTGCACCTGCTCGAGCCACTTCTCGTCCACGCAGGCGCGGGCCAGCGGCTCCGCCAGCCGCCAGCCCTCCTGGCCCATGTCGTCGAGCACGCCCGCCAGCCGGTCCTCGCGGTCGGCGGCCGCGACGCCGCCCTCGCCGCCCTCGCCGGCCCGGGCCAGCGCCGCCTGCTGGAGCTGCACCAGCCGCC
>JBKPMQ010000409.1:0-3877 GCA_046732235.1 Actinomycetota bacterium | reverse complement strand
TCGCGGGCGTGCACCGTCGCCCCGTCGGGTCCGTGCTTCTGGACGACCGCCTCGACGCCGAGGGCCAGGAGCCGGTCCGGCGCGTCGGCGCCGACGGCGGCCGCGATCTCCTCGTCAGATCCGAGGACGAGGTCCGCCATCCGAGCGCACACGCCCACGGCGGCGGCGTAGTCGGCCGGGTCGTCCCACAGCATCGCACGCCAGTCGAGGTCGAGCACCGTGATCCCGGCGCCGCCGGCCCGTGCCTCGGCGACGGCCATCGTCGCCAGGCGGGACGGCTCCCGGGCGAGGCCGGTGCCGCTGATGTACGCGAGGGGCGCGGCCGCGATCCGGAGCAGGTCGAGCCCGCCCGGCGTGAGCTCCCAGTCGGGGCAGGTCGGCGTCCGGTAGAAGGTGATCGGGAAGCGGTCGGGCGGCCACGCCTCGCAGAAGGCCAGGGCCGTGCGCAGGGTGGGGTGGACCGAGAGCCAGCGGCAGTCGACCCCCTCCGACTCGAGGAACCGGCGGACGTAGCGGCCGTGGCCGTCGTCACCGACGGCCGAGACGATCGCCACCCGCACGCCGAGCCGGGCGAGGCCGGTCGCGACGTTGGCCGCGAACCCGCCCACGTACTTGTGAAACCCCTCGATCTCCTCGAGCGGCGTCTCGAGCTGCATCGGGTAGAGGTCGACGCCGGCACGGCCCATCACGACCGCCTCGAGCCCGTCGGGCGAGGTGTTGTGGGTGGGGGCGACGGACATGGGCTGGTTGCGGATCGGAGGCGCGCCACTTGACAAGGCGGAAATCGAGGCAGAAGATACGCGATCGGTTGAAACGTTTCAACCCGGACGCGGGAGTCCTGATTTGCAGATCGGCGTGTTCAACGAAGGGCTGGCGCACCTGCCGCGACAGCGGGCGTTCGCATGGTGCGCGGACCGCGGGATCGGCCGCATCGAGATGGGCGTCGGCGGGTGGGCGCAGGCCGCCGCGCAGCTCGACCTGACCGCGCTCCTGCGCGAGCCTGCCGCCCGCGACCGCCTGCTCGGGGAGCTGCGCGAGCACGGGCTCGGGCTCTCCTGCGTGAACGCCGCCGGCAACCCGCTCCACCCCGATCCCGGATCGGCGAGCGCCACGCGGCGCTCGTCCGCGGCGCGATCGAGCTGGCCCACCTGCTCGGCGTGGCCCGGGTCGTGACGATGAGCGGCTGTCCCGGGAGCCGGGACGGCGGGCACACGCCGGTGTTCGCGCCATGGGCGCTGACGCCGGACGACGAGTCGCTCTGGGAGTGGCAGCTCGAGCACCGGCTGGCGCCGTTTTGGCGCGAGCTCTGCGCCTGGGCGGCGGAGGGGGCGCCCGGCGGCACCATCTGCCTCGAGCTGCACCCGGGGGCGTCGGCCTATTCGCCCGGGTCGTACCTGCGCCTGGCCGAGCGGGCCGGCCCGAACCTGGGGGTGAACTTCGACCCGAGCCACTTCTGGTGGCAGGGCATCGATCCCTTCAGCGTGATCGACGACGTCGGGACGGGCCACGACGTCGCCGCTTGGGCCGAGCTCCTGGGCGCGCTCCGCGCCGCGGGCTATGACGGCGACGTCTCGATCGAGCACGAGGATCCCCGCATGGGCCCGGAGGAGGGCATCGAGACGTCCCTCGAGGCGCTCCGGGCGGCCCTGCCCAGACCGGAAGTGCCGGTCGGGTGACGGTCACGATGCGCGACGTCGCCCGCAGATCCGGAGTGTCGGTCGGAACGGTGTCGAACGTCCTGCATCGCACCGCCCCGGTGTCCGAGGAGACGCGGCGGCGGGTGCTGGCGGCGATCGACGAGCTCGGCTACCGCCAGAACGAGGTTGCGCGCTCGCTCAAGCGGCAGGCCACGAAGACGCTCGGCGTCGTCATCCCCGATGCGCTCAACCCCTTCCACGCGACCGTCGCCCTGCAGGTCGAGCGCCGCGCCCACCGCGACGGGTTCGCCGTCCTCCTGGCCGAGACCGAGAACGACCCGGCCACGGAGTCAGACCAGGTGCGCGCGCTTGTCGGCCGCCGCGTCGACGGCGTGATCTTCCCGGCCGTGACGGCGGGGTCGACGATCCCGACCGAGCTCCTCGACCGCGGCATCCCCGTGGTCGTCGTCTCGTTCGAGGCGACGGATCCGCGTCTCGGCATCGTCCACGTCGACGAGTACGCGGCCATGGAGCAGGTCGTCGAGCACCTCGCCGGCCACGGGCACACGCGGATCGGGTTTGCCCACTCCGGCGCCCGCGAGGAGTCGGTCGACAAGCGGCCCGAGGCGCTGGCCGCCGCGCTGCGCCGGCGCGGGCTCGAGCCGGTGCCCGTCGACGACCATCCGACGGCGGTCTGCTGCACGAACGACGTGATCGCGATCGCGCTGATGGACGGGCTGGAGCGCGGCGGCACCCCCGTGCCCGACACCGTGTCGGTGGTCGGCTTCGACGACATCCCGCTCGCCGCCCATCGCCGCATCGACCTGACCACGGTGCGCCAGCCGGCCGAGGAGATGGGCAGGATGGCGGCCGAGATGGCGCTCTCGGCCATCGCCGCCGGCGAGCACGCGGGCCGCCGCGTCCTCATGCCGGCCGAGCTCGTCGTCCGCGGATCGACCGGCCCCGTGCCGAGGGAGGCCTGATGGACGTCCGCTACGCGCGGGTCTCGAAGAGCTTCGGCGGCGTCGACGCGCTGATCGAGCTCGAGCTCGACATCCCCCGGAGGGCAGCGCGGTGAGCGCCCGCCCGCCCCGGGTCGTGCTCTACCTGAGCATCGCCCTCATCCTGGCCGCGGCCATCTTCCCGTTCTGGTGGATGGTGGATACGTCGCTGATGATCCCGGGCATCCTGCTCGTCATCCCGCTCTACATCACGTTCGCGAAGTGGGGTCTTCTGAACACGCGCCTCGGCCTGATCCTGATCTACACCGGCCTGACCACGAGCTTCGTGATCTGGAATATGCAAAGCTTCCTGGCCGAGATCCCGCGTGACATCGAGGAGGCGGCGATGGTCGCCGCCGGGGTGATCGGGGCGCTCCCGATCGTCATCTTCGCCCTCGTCGTGCAGCGCCACTTCGTGCGCGGCCTGACGCTCGGAGCGGTCAAATGAGCACCCTGCGGATGACGACGGCGCAGGCGCTCGTCGCCTTTCTGGCCGCCCAGGAGGTCGAACGCGACGGCGAGCGGACGCCGCTCCTGGCCGGCGTGCTCGGGATCTTCGGCCACGGCAACGTCGCCGGCGTCGGCCAGGCGCTCCAGCAGCACGGCGGCCTGCGCTACGTCCTGCCCCGCAACGAGCAGGCGATGGTGCACACGGCGGTCGCCTATGCCCGCCAGCGCAACCGGCTGCAGACGTGGGCGTGCACGTCGTCGATCGGCCCCGGTGCGACGAACATGGTCACCGGCGCGGCCCTCGCGACGATCAACCGCCTGCCGGTGCTGCTCCTGCCCGGCGACGTGTTCGCGTCGCGGCGGGTGAACCCGGCCCTGCAGCAGCTCGAGCTCCCGGGCGCCCCCGACGCATCGGTGAACGACGCCTTCCGGCCGGTCAGCCGCTTCTTCGACCGCATCAACCGCCCCGACCAGCTCGGCCCGTCGCTGCTCGAGGCCGTGCGCGTGCTGACCGACCAGGCGGAGACCGGCGCCGTCACCCTGGCGCTGCCCCAGGACGTGCAGGCCGAGGCGCACGACTTCCCGCGGGAGCTGTTCGAGCGGCGGGTGTGGCGCATTCCCCGGCCGGCGCCCGACCCGGCAGCGGTGGCGGAGCTGGCCGCCCTCGTCCGCGCCGCCCGCCGGCCGCTGATCGTCGCCGGCGGCGGCGTCATCTACGCCGACGCGTCCGCCGCCCTGCGCGCGCTCGTCGACGCCACCGGCATCCCGGTCGCAGAGACTCAAGCCGGC
>JBKPMQ010000408.1:0-4771 GCA_046732235.1 Actinomycetota bacterium | reverse complement strand
GACGAGCGAGGTCTTGCCGGTTCCGCGGTGGCCGATCACCGCCACGTTTCGGATCTTTCCGGTCTCCGTGTTGGGCATGCACTCCTCCAGCTGGGCGGTCTCTAGTCGGTGCAGGTCAGATTACCGCAGGCCCTGCGGCGGCCGGATTGCGATCTAGCTGTTCGTCCCAGATAGGTCGTTGACGCGTTGGGGGATGTCCGCCCGTCGAGGGCGCGGTGTGGTCGGTTGCGATTGTAGGTGTGGAGGGCGGGTGGCAGGGCGTTGGCGCGGTCGTGCTCGGTGGGGTAGGGCGTGGGGTAGGCCCAGCGTTCGAGCATGGTGCGGATGAATCGCTCGGCTTTGCCGGTTGTCTGGGGTCGGTAGGGCCGTGTCCGCTTGACCGTGATCTGGCGCTGCTGGCATGCGTCCTGCCAGCGCTGTTTGAAACAGGTGCCGTTGTCGGTGAGGACGCGCTGGATGGTGATCCCGTGCTGCTGGTAGAAGCGCTGAGCGGCGATGAGGAAGCTGATCGCCGAGGCGTTGGTCTCGTCGGGATAGAGCTCGGCGTAGGCCAGCCTGGTGGCGTCGTCGACGGCAACGAACAGGTGCTGCCAGCCAGCTTTCCCCTTGGCGCGTTTGGAGCGGTCGCCGGTCACTCGATGCCCGGGCTGGATGATCCGCCCAAGCTTCTTGCAGTCGACGTGCACCAGCTCGCCCGGCCGGTCACGCTGGTAGCGGACGATCTCCTCCAACGCCGGCCGAGGCGTCAATCGTGAGCAGCCATGTCGACGCAAAATCGCGTGCACCGTCGAGGCCGGCACGCCAGTCGCCCAGCCAATCACGTGCGGCCCTTCCCGAAGCTCAGCCCGCGCCCGAAGCACCGCTCGCTCAACCGTCTCACACACCCGCCGCGGCGAGCGATGCGGCCGCGACGAACGATCCTCCAGCCCTTCCCCGCGACGCGCCCGATTAACCCACTTCGACGCCGTCTGACGAGAACACCCGACAATCACAGCCGCCGCCGTAATCGTCATCCCACACGCCACCAGACCAACCAACCGCCGCCGCTGACGCCAACTCAACGCGGCACTACCATGCAAATCCATCGAGCCCTCCCGGATCGCTGCCTTCGACAGCCGCGACCCTAGGAGGGCTCGTGGACGTTACGACTCAAACCGTCAACGACGTACCTGGGAACTACACCTAGACTAGGACTTCGCCGACGCCGTCGTCCTCGGCCGCCGGCTCTCCGGCGCCGAGCTCCCGCATCGCCGGGATCAGGATCAGCGTCGCGACGGCGCACCCGGCGGCCGCGAGCACGTAGACGCCGCGCACGCCGATCAGGTGCAGCATGAAGCCCGCCGTCGGGAAGGAGAGGGCGAAGGCGCCCATGGCGGCCGCCTCCGACGCGGCCGTGGCGCGCGATCGCACGACGTCCGGCGTCCGCCGCTGCAGGATCCCCTGCTCGGAGACGGTCACCGCGCCCTCGGCGACGCCCGCCGTGGCCATGCCCGCGAGCGCGAAGCCGAACGCCGGCGCGGCGGCGATCGCGGCGAAGCCCGCGCCGATGACCGCGCACCCGGCCACCATGGTCGCGCGCTCGTTCCGCTCCGCCAGACGGCGGCCGAGGAACGACCCGGCGATGGCGCCGCCGCCCCAGCAGGCCGCGATGAAGCCGTAGCCGACCGAGCCGACGCCGAACGAGTGCGCCAGCGGCAGCTCGGCCACGAGGATCGGGCCGAGCAGGAACAGGAGCACGACCCACGCGAGCAGGATCAGGCGCAGGACGGGGTCGCCCATGACGAACCGGAAGCCGGCCCGGATGCCCGAGTGCTCACCGGCGTCGACGCGCGCCGGGTCGGCGAACGTCCCCCGCACCGACCACACCATCGCCGCCGACAGGGCGAAGCAGACGGCGTTGGCGGCGAAGACCGCGGTCGGCGAGGCGAAGCCGGCGACGGCGCCGCCCACCATCGGCCCGAGCAGCTGGCCGGCGTTGCGTCCGACCGAGATCGTGCTGTTCGCCCAGGCGATGTCGCGCGGCTCGACCAGGTTCGGCACGGCGGCCGTCGACGCCGAGAAGTAGGGCGACTGCGCGATCGCGCTCATCAGCGCCAGGATCACCAGCGCAAGCGGGCTGCCCGCGATCGCCATCCCGGCGGCGACCACGGCCGCGGCGAGCTCCGACGCGATCATGACCCGGCGGCGGTCGAAGCGGTCGCCGAGCGTGCCCAGGAGCGACGTGGCCGCGCCCTCGGCGCCGATCGCCGCGAACAGCGCCGCCGACATCCACGCCGTCGAGTGCGTCGAGGCGTAGATCGCCACCATGAGCGCGATCCAGGCGGCCTCCATGCCGGTCACCGAGATGACGCGGGCGGCGGCGAGGCGGCGGATTGCGATGCGGGGCGGGGTGGGCACGGGAGACTCCTGGACGGTCGACGGCGGGTTCGCTGCGGCGCGCGGTGCGCCGCGCGCCGGTCAACTGCAGAGAGTCGGTGCCACGGCAGTAATCTAGCGGTCCGCGTCCGTCCCGGCCAGCAGCCGCAGCCCACCAGCGAACCGCGCCCCCGCCCGACATCCTGACGTCCAGGCGCGCGGGGAGATCGAATCGATCATCTAGCCTTCGGTCATGCCCGGCGCGTCTCCGCAGCCCGCAGCCCCCGCCCCTCCGCGGCGGCGGGCGGCGATCGAGGCGGCCGTGCTCGGGCTCGTCGTGGCCGGCGTCGCGCTCGCCGTGCTCCTGGCGGTGTCGCCGGACTCGAGGGGCGCGCCCCCCTCCGGGTCGAACGGGGCCACCGGTCCCGGCCTGCGCTGGACGCTCCACAACACCCCGGCGCCCGCCGTGCGGCTGCCCGACCAGGACGGGCGGATAACGAGCCTCGCCTCCCTGCGCGGGCGGACGGTGCTGCTCACGTTCCTCGACTCCCGCTGCACCAGCCTGTGCCCGATCGAGGGGTCGCAGCTCGCGGCCGTGCAGAAGCGGCTGCCGGCGGCGCAGCGTCCCGAGCTCGTGGTCATCAGCGTCAACCCGGCCGACACCCGCGCGTCGGTCGCGAAGTTCGCGCGCGAGGCGGGGTGGACGCAGCCGTGGCGGTGGCTGCTGGGGACGCGGCAGACGCTTGCGCCCGTCTGGCGGGCCTACCACATCGGCGTGCGGCTGCGGCACGGGCAGGCGGTGCAGACCGGGCGGACCACGATCCGCGTCGCTGGCGATGTCGTCCACACAATCGCGCTGTACGTGATCGACCCGAAGGGCCAGGAGCGCTACGGGTACCTGCCGCCGTTCCGGCCGGCGGCCGTGGCAGCGGCCGTCTCGTCGGTCGCGCGCGCGTCCTGATCCGCTAGACCGTGTCCGCCGGTTCCCGGGCGGCCGGCTCGTCGGAGAGCAGTCGCATTAGCGCGAACGCGATCACCGTCAGCAGCACGACGTTCGACTCGATCGCCATCGCGACGCCCGCGATCTGCTGATCGGCCAGCGCGCTGATATCGCCCAGCTTTGGCGTGTGCTCGTAGAAGCTGTAGAGCGGGCTGTTGGCCAGGTAGATGAACAGGCTGAGCGGGCTGATCGCGAGGAAGGCGATCGCGAGGTAGGACACCTTCCCGACCGGAGACAGATAACCGGAAACGATTTCAGGCCACCAGAACACGAGCCCCGAGATCAGGAACGCGAGGTGCTCGACCCCGAGCGCCCACTCGTGCCGGAGGGCGTAGTCGTAGAACGCCGGGATGTGGGTCGCGTACCAGGTGACGAGCCAGATGCCGAGGGCGACCGGCGGGTTCGCAAGCGCGGACACCCAGCGCCGCCGGGCCAGGTCGCGCGCCATCGCGGCGCTCAGGCCGAGCAGGAAGAGCGGTGGCGCCCAGTCGCCCAGCATCACGTTCTGGAGCAGGTGGAAGCTGAGCATCGAATGCAGCGCCAGGTGCTCGATCGGCGAGAACAGCGCGAGCGCGGTCACCGAGAGCCCGGCGGCGAACGCCCACCGGCGCAGCGCCAAGACGGGCCGCCCGCGCCGCTCGTACGCGCGCACGACCACGACGTAGTCGACGGCGATCACGACGAGCCCCACGATCCATGCGGGGTCGAAGACGAACTGCCAGGGATGCACCACGGATGGACACTAGTCTTGAACACGATGGCCTCCCGGCTGCTCGCCCGCGCGGTGCTCGCCGTCTCGCTGGCCGCGGCGGTCTGCGCGGCGTCCGCCGCCCCGGCGCTCGCCGACGGCGACCCGGCCAGCGACGTGCTCCTCTTCCAACCCGCGTTCTTCCCCTACGCGGCGCCGCCGGATTCGGCCAGGGCCGAGCTGCTCGGGGCGGTCGCGGCGGCCAGGCGGTCGGGCTACACGATCCGGGTTGCCGTCATCCAGTCGCGGCGCGACCTCGGCGCCAACCCCGAGCTCTACGCGAAGCCGCAGCTCTACGCGAAGTTCCTCGACGCGGAGCTGCGCTCGGCGGGCTACTTCGGCGCTCTCGCAGTGGTGATGCCGCAGGGCTTCGGCGTCGCGCCGGGCGGCAAGATGACGCACGGCGGGAAACGTTTCGACGCGCGTCCGATCGGGCCGCTTCTGCGGGCGATCGAGCCGCTCCGGCCCCCGGGGAGCACCGATCCGGAGAAGCTCACGGTCGCGGGGGTGACCGCGGTGAAGCGGGTCGCGGCCGCCGCCGGCCACCCGATCAAGGGGCCGATCGCGAAGGTGGAGCCGGCCGGCTCGGGGTCGTCCGGGCCCGGCTCGCCGTTCACGTCGATCGGGCTCGCCGGCGGGCTGGGGCTGGCCGCGCTCGTCGCGATCGG
>JBKPMQ010000407.1:0-4506 GCA_046732235.1 Actinomycetota bacterium | reverse complement strand
ACCATGGGCTACAAGGTCGGCGTCCCCGGCGCCAAGATCATGCCGCCAGGCGTGCCCGGCGCCCAGTACGAGAAGACCATCTACCCGCTCACGTCCCCGAGCTCCAGCGACATCTCCAAGGCGAAGTCGCTGATCAAGCGGTCGGGCGTGAAGACGCCGATCAAGGCGGTGCTGTACACCTGCAACACCGACCCGTGCCCCTCGCGCACGCAGGTGATGCAGCAGAACCTCAAGGCGATCGGCATCAACGTGCAGATCGAGCAGTTCGCCCGCGCGACCCAGTTCACGAAGGAAGGGACGAAGGGCGAGCCGTTCGACATCGCCGACGAGGGATGGGTGGCTGACTACCCCGATCCGTACGACTGGGTGAACGTGCTCCTGAACGGCGAGCACATCCCGGCGACGAACGGGAGCAACTACTCCTACTTCAACAACCCCACGTTCAACAAGCGCATGGACGAAGCCGCCCTCCTGACGGGCGAGGAGCGCTACAAGACCTACGGCCAGCTGGCGACGGACATCCAGCAGCAGCAGGCGCCGTGGGCGGCGTGGGACGTCGACAACAACGTCGACTTCTTCAGCGCGCGCATGGGGTGCAGCGTCTACCAGCCGATCTACGGCATGGCGCTGAACACCATGTGCATCAAGAAGTAGGCGAAGAGCAGCAAGAGCCTGGCTCGGGCGCCGGAGTCGATCCGGCGCCCGAGCCGCGCAACCACTAGACTGGAGTCCGCGTGGTCAGGTACATCATCCGCCGGCTTCTGTGGGCGATCGTCCTCTTCCTCTCGGTGACGATCGTCACCTATGTCATCTTCTATCTCGTCCCGGTCGACCCGGCCCGCCTGGCGGCCGGGCGCAACCCGACGCCGGACCAGGTGAAGGCCGTCGCCCACTACCTGGGGACGGACCGGCCGGTCTGGTACCAGTACGGCCTCTTCCTCAAGCGGCTGGTGATCGACCACAGCCTCGGGTACTCGTTCGCCGACCGCCAGGCGGTGAACACCTCGGTGCTCAGCGCGGCGCCCGTGACGGCGTCGCTCGTGTTCGGCGGCGCCATCCTGTGGATGCTGATCGCGATCCCGGTGGGCGTCTTCTCGGCGCTGCATCCCCGCTCGAAGACGGACCGCGTCGCGATGGCGAGCGTCCTCGTCGGGATCTCGGCCCACCCGATCTGGATCGGGCTCGTGCTGTCGTACGTGTTCGGGTACCTGCCGACGAGCGGCCACGCCCTGGGCCTCAACTTCCCGAGCTTCACCTTCCTGCCCATCCAGGGGTACTGCAACCTGCGGGCGGCATCCGAGGGGCAGTTATGCAGTGGGCCGATCCAGTGGTTCTACCACCTGATCCTGCCCTGGATCACGTTCGCCATCCTCTACGCTGCCTTCTACGTGCGCATGATTCGCGCGAACGTGATGGAGACGCTGAACGAGGACTACGTGCGCACCGCGCGGGCGAAGGGCGCCCCCGAGCTGCAGGTGCTGCGGTCGCACGTGCTCAGGAACGCGATGCTGCCCGTCGTGACGATGCTCGGCATGGACATCGCGATCGCGCTCGGAGGTGCGGTCCTCGTCGAGAACGTCTTCGGCCTGCCCGGGCTCGGCCAGCTGGCCGTGCAGGCGGTCGGCACATTCGACCTGCCCGTGATCATCGGCACGGTCGTGTTCGCCTCGATCATGGTGATCACGTTCAACCTCCTGGTGGACATCCTGTACGCCTGGATCGACCCACGGATTCGGCTGGGCTGAACATGGCGCTGCTCGACGTCCGCAACCTGCGCACCCACTTCCACACGGAGGACGGCGTCGTCCGCGCGGTCGACGGCGTGTCGTTCTCGGTGGAGAAGGGCAAGACGCTCGCGATCGTCGGCGAGTCCGGCTCGGGGAAGAGCGTCACCTGCCTGACGATCATGGGCCTGAACTCGGGTCGCCGGATCGACACGAGCGGCGAGGCCGTGTTCGACGGCGAGGATCTGATCGCGATGCCCAGGGACGAGCTGCGCCGGTATCGCGGCAAGCGGATCTCCATGATCTTCCAGGATCCGATGACCTCGCTGAATCCCGTCCACACCATCGGCCGCCAGCTGCGCGAGGCCGTGCACCTGCACGCCGACGTGACGAAGGCGCAGGCGAACGCCCGTGCGCTGGAGATGCTGCGGGCCGTGCGCATCCCGCGCGCCGAGACGCGCCTGGACGACTATCCGCACCAGTTCTCGGGCGGCATGCGCCAGCGGGTGATGATCGCGATGGCGCTGATCAACAACCCCGACCTGCTGATCGCGGACGAGCCGACGACCGCGCTCGACGTGACGACCCAGGCCCAGATCCTGAAGCTGATGAACGAGCTGCAGCGCGACTTCGGCAGCGCGATCATCCTGATCACCCACGACCTCGGGGTCGTCGCCGAGACGGCCGACGACGTGCTCGTCATGTACGCGGCGCAGCCGGCCGAACGGGGCGGCTACGAGGACATCTTCTACCGGCCGCACCATCCCTACACGTGGGGGTTGCTGCGGTCGCTGCCGCATCTGGCGACCATCGGCGAGGATCTCAAGCCCATCCCCGGCGCGCCGCCCTCGCTCCTCAACCCGCCGAGCGGGTGCCGCTTCCACACGCGCTGCCCATATGCGATGGACATATGTACGACGGTGGAGCCCGAGTTCGCGCTGGTGCCCGGCTCGCGTGAGCACCGGGCCGCCTGCCACCTGGACGAGGAGACGAAGCAGCGCGAGGCGGCGACGATCCTCAGCGAGACGCTGGCGGACTCCGCCTGATGGCAACCGCGACCACCGAAGAGGCCACGCGGCCGGCGCCCACCGGGGACGAGCTGCTGCGGGTCGAGAACCTCGAGAAGCACTTCCCGATCACCCGCGGGATCATCTTCCAGAAGGAGATCGCGAAGGTGCGCGCGGTGGACGGCGTCTCGTTCTCCGTGCGCAAGGGGGAGACGCTCGGGATCGTCGGCGAGTCCGGATGCGGCAAATCGACCATGGCGCGGTGCGTGATGCGTCTGCTCGACCCGACCGGCGGCAAGATCACCTTCGACGGCCAGGACATCACGCACATCAAGGGCAACGACCTGATGCGGGTGCGGCGCGAGCTGATGATGGTGTTCCAGGACCCGTACGCCTCGCTCAACCCGCGCAAGCGGGTCGGCTACATCGTCGGCGAGGCGCTCCAGGTGCACAAGCAGGGGACGCCCAAGGAGATCAAGGGGCGGGTGCAGCAGCTGCTCGACGTGGTCGGCCTGAACCCGGAGCACTACAACCGGTTCCCGCACGAGTTCTCCGGCGGCCAGCGGCAGCGCATCGGTGTCGCCCGCGCGCTCGCGATCCGGCCCAAGATGATCGTCTGCGACGAGCCCGTCTCGGCGCTCGACGTCTCGGTGCAGGCGCAGATCCTGAACCTGCTGAAGCGGCTCCAGCGCGAGTTCGACCTGACGTACATCTTCATCGCCCACGACCTCGACGTGGTGCGGCACATCTCCGAGCGGGTGGCGGTCATGTACCTCGGCAAGGTGGTCGAGGTCGGCTCGGCGGTGGACCTCTACGAGCACCCGAAACACCCGTACTCCGGGGCGCTGCTCTCGGCCGTCCCGATCCCGAACCCGCGCGCAGCCCGCTCCCGCGAGCCGGTCGTGCTCGAGGGGGACGTGCCGAGCCCGATCAACCCGCCCTCGGCGTGCCGGTTCCATCCCCGCTGTCCCCGCTTCCAGCCGGGCACCTGCGACACCGTGGAGCCGGTGCTGGAGCGCAAGGAGGGCGTCGCCTCCGAGGTGGCCTGCCACTTCCCGCTGGAGACGTGGCCGATGTCCGACCTCCGCCTGCCGTCCGGCTCGACGCCGCGCTAGACCGTGCGCCGGGAGAAGCTGGCGGCGGGGCTGCGGCGGCTGTTCGGGTTCGCCGCCGGGACGACCGCCGTCGTGGCCGTCCTCTCCGTCGTCGTCGGCGTGCTGCTGGGCGCCGACCCGCGCCGCAGCATCGCCCTCGGCCTGTACGGCGTGGGGTCGCTGTTCATCATCGTCGGCGTGTTCTACGGCGTGCGTCCGCCGGTCCGCACGACGGGCGGAGGCGGGTCGCCGGGCATCTTCGGATCGCTCGCGGCCGGCGGGGGGATCGCCCGGTGGGCGGACAAGGACGACATCGAGGAGAGCCTCGGCCTGTCGGCCGTGTTCGTCAGCATCGGCCTGCTCCTGATCGTGATCGGGATCGCCATCGATCCCCGCACCCGTCTTGTCTAGCCGACTCGCGCTAACGTTTCTCGTGAACGTGACGTCATTAAGGGGAGCCGATGGCCGGCCCACCTACCCTCGATTGCGAACGCGCGCGGGCGCTGGCCTCGCTCGCGATCGACTCGGAAGCCTCCGAGATCGAGCATGTTGCGCTTGCGGCGCACATCCGCGCCTGCCCCGAGTGCGCGCGCTTCCACCGCGAGGCGTGGAACATCGCCACCGCCGTGCGGGCGGTGCCGCTCGAGGCGGCGCCGAGGTCGCTGTGGGCCACCCGTGAGC
>JBKPMQ010000406.1:0-5846 GCA_046732235.1 Actinomycetota bacterium | reverse complement strand
GGCCCGGCACCCCTCGGGGACGCGCCGCATCTCGCCGGACGGCAGGCGCAGCAGCGCCTTCCCGCCCTCCTTGGCGACGAGCTGGGCCGACGACCCGGCCGAGCGGGCCATCTTGCCGCCCTGTCCGGGGCGCAGCTCGATGTTGTGCACCGTGGTGCCCGTCGGCATCGACCGCAGCGGCATCGCGTTGCCGGGCCGGATGTCGACCGCGGCGCCCGACTCGACCGTCTGGCCGACGCGCAGCCGCACCGGGGCGAGGATGTAGCGCTTCTCGCCGTCCGCGTAGTGCAGGAGCGCGATCCGGGCCGACCGGTTGGGGTCGTACTCGATCGACGCCACCTTCGCCGGCACGCCGTCCTTGACCCGCTTGAAGTCGATCAGGCGGTAGCGGCGCTTGTGGCCGCCGCCGCGGTGGCGGGTGGTGATGCGGCCGTTGACATTGCGGCCGCCGGTCTTGTGCAGCGGCGCGAGCAGCGACCGCTCCGGCTCCGAGGCGGTCAGCTCCTCGAAGTCGGACACGGTCATGAACCGGCGCCCCTCGGACGTAGGCTTGAATTTTCTGACTGCCACTTAGACCCCCGGCCCGAAGGCCTCGATGGACTGCCCCTCGGCGATCGTCACGACCGCCTTCTTCCACCCGGGCCGCCGGCCCGCGTGGACGCCGCGCCGCTTCGGCTTCGACGGCACCTTGGAGATGTTCACATGGGTGACGCTGACGTCGAAGATCTCCTCGACGGCCTGGCGCACCTGGGTCTTGTGGGCGCTCGAGTGCACCCGGAACGTGTACTTGCGCCGGTCGGCGATCTGGCCGTAGCTCTTCTCCGACACGACGGGTGCGATCAGCACCGAGCGCGGGTCGCCGTTCACGAGCTCTCACCACCCTCGAGCGCCGCCAGGGCGGCCTTCGTCACGACGAGGTTGCGCGCCCAGACGATATCGGCCACCTCCAGCTCCCCGACCGGAACGACGTGCGTGCGGTGGAGGTTTCGCGCCGACTTTGCGAAGTGGTCGTCGTCCTCCGCGACAACGACCACCAGCGGCGTGCGAAGCGCGGCGCCGGTAAAGAGCTCGGCGGCCTTCGCGGTCCTGGGCTCGTCGAAGGCGCCGCCGTCGACGGCGTGCAGCGACCCCGCGCCGGCGTGGGCCGAGAGCGCGATCCGCAGCGCCTTCATGCGCGCCTTGCGGTTCACCTTGCCGGTGTGGTTGCGCGGCTGGGGGCCAAAGGCGACCCCGCCGCCGGTCCAGTTCGGCGCCCGCGTCGTGCCGGCGCGGGCACGGCCGGTGCCCTTCTGGCGCCACGGCTTGGAACGGCCGCCGGAGACGAGGCCGCGGGTCTTCGTCGACGACGTGCCCTGGCGGCGGGCCGCCAGCTCGGCCGTCACGACCTCGTGGACGAGGGCGTCGTTTCGTTCGAGCCCGAACACGGCCTCGTCGAGCCTGGCCTTGGCGCCGCCGGTAAGCACGGGTGCGGTCGGAGCGGCCACTACGAGTCGCTCCGAATCTCGAGAACACCGCCGACGGCGCCGGGCACGGCGCCGCGGACGAGCAGGAGGTTCTTCTCGGCGTCCACGTCCACGACCCGCAGCCCGCGCTGGGTGACGCGCTGGGAGCCCATCTGGCCGGCCATGCGCGTGCCCTTGTAGACATGCGACGGCGTCGCCGACGCGCCGATCGAGCCCGGGGCGCGTATGTTGTGCGACCCGTGCGACATCGGCCCGCGCGAGAAACGATGCCGCTTGATCGTGCCGGCGAAGCCCTTGCCGCGGGAGACGCCGCTCACCTTGACCCGGTCGCCCTGCTCGAACGCCTCGACCGTGACCGTGTCGCCGGCGTTCCAGCCCTCCGCGTCGCGGAACTCGATCAGCGTCCGGTGGGCGGCGACCCCGGCGGCCTTCAGGTGGCCCGCCCGCGGCCGGCTGAGCTTCTTCTCCTTCACCGGTCCGTAGGCGAGCTGGACGGCCGTGTAGCCATCGGCCTCGGCGGTGCGCACGGCGACGACCGGGCACGGGCCCGCCTCGATCACCGTGACCGGCGTGACCTGCCCCGACTCCTGGTCGAACAGCTGGGTCATGCCGATCTTGGTACCGATGATTCCTTTGGCCACTAGTGGGCCTCCTCGTGACGTCGATCGGAAGCTGGCGGACGCCCCAGCGCGACGGTTTGCAGCCGCCAGAACCGGTCGGATGTTGCGAGGTGGCCCACTTAGAGCTTGATCTCGATGTCGACGCCGGCCGGGAGATCAAGCCGCATCAGCGAGTCGACCGTCTTCGGCGTCGGCTGGTGGATGTCGATCAGCCGCTTGTGCGTGCGGATCTCGAAGTGCTCCCGCGAGTCCTTGTCCTTGAACGGCCCGCGGATGACGCAGTAGACGTTCTTCTCGGTCGGGAGCGGGACGGGGCCGGACACCGTGGCGCCCGACCGCTGGGCCGTGTCCACGATGGAGCGCGCGGACAGGTCGACCAGCGTGTGGTCGTACCCCTTCAGCCTGATGCGGATCTTCTGCTGCGCCACGGTGTCTGGTTCCCTCGCCTTTCCGTCAGCTACTTGAGGATCTTGGTGACGGCGCCGGCGCCGATGGTGCGGCCGCCCTCGCGGATCGCGAAGCGCAGCCCCTCGTCCATGGCGATCGGCTGGATCAGCTCGACGGTCATCTCGGCGTTGTCGCCGGGCATGACCATCTCGACGTCCTGGTTCAGCTCGACGACGCCGGTGACGTCGGTCGTGCGGAAGTAGAACTGCGGCCGGTAGCCCTTGAAGAACGGCTTGTGGCGACCGCCCTCGTCCTTCGAGAGGACGTACACCTGGGCCTCGAACTGCGTGTGCGGCGTGATCGAGCCCGGCTTCGCGAGCACCTGGCCGCGCTCGATCTCCTCACGCTTCACACCGCGCAGGAGGGCGCCGATGTTGTCGCCGGCCTGGCCGGAGTCGAGCAGCTTGCGGAACATCTCGACGCCGGTGACGACCGTCTTCGCCGTCTCCCGGTGGATGCCGACGATCTCGACCTCCTCGCCGGTCTTGACCTGGCCCTGCTCGACGCGGCCGGTCGCGACGGTGCCGCGGCCGGTGATCGTGAACACGTCCTCGACGGGCATCAGGAACGGCTTGTCGATGTCGCGCGGGGGCTCCGGCACGTACTCGTCGACGGCCGCCATCAGCTCCAGGATCTTCGGCGTCCACTCGGCGTCGCCCTCGAGCGCCTTCAGCGCCGAGCCGCGCACGACCGGCAGGTCGTCGCCGGGGAAGTCGTACTTCGAGAGCAGCTCGCGCACCTCGAGCTCGACCAGGTCGAGCAGCTCCTCGTCGTCGACCGTGTCGGCCTTGTTCAGGAACACGACGATGTACGGCACGCCGACCTGGCGCGCGAGCACGATGTGCTCCCGCGTCTGCGGCATCGGGCCGTCGGCGGCGGACACGACGAGGATCGCGCCGTCCATCTGGGCGGCGCCGGTGATCATGTTCTTCACGTAGTCGGCGTGACCGGGGCAGTCGACGTGTGCGTAGTGACGGTTGGCGGTCTCGTACTCGACGTGGGAGGAGTTGATCGTGATCCCGCGCTCGCGCTCCTCGGGGGCCTTGTCGATCTTGTCGAAGTCGGTGAACTGCGAGCCCGTGCCGGACTCCGCCAGCACCTTCGTGATAGCAGCGGTGAGCGTCGTCTTGCCATGGTCGATGTGACCGATGGTGCCGATGTTGAGATGCGGCTTGGTGCGCTCGTACTTCTGCTTGGCCATATCTTCTCCCAGTCTCCTTTTCGGGGGCCTACCCCTGGCTCTCCGTGAGCTTCTCTGCGATGGAATGCGGAACTTCTGCGTAATGCAGGAACTGCATCGTATAGGTGGCGCGACCCTGGCTCATCGTGCGCACATCCGTTGCGTAACCGAACATCTCGGCGAGCGGCACGCGGGCGCGGATGACCTGCGCGTTCCCGCGCGGCTCCATGCCCTCGATCTGCCCCCGCCGTGAGTTGATGTTTCCGATGACGTCACCCATGTACTCCTCCGGCGTCACGACCTCGACGGCCATGACGGGCTCGAGCAGCACCGGCTTGGCGCGCTTCGACGCCTCCTTGAAGGCCATCGACCCGGCCACCTTGAACGCCATCTCCGACGAGTCGACGTCGTGGTACGAGCCGTCCACGAGCGTGACCGAGAGGTCGACCACGGGGAAGCCGGCCAGGATGCCCGCCTCCATCGCCTCCTGGATGCCCGCGTCAACCGACGGGATGTACTCGCGCGGGACGGCGCCGCCGACGATCTTGTTCTCGAACACGTAGCCCGCGCCGGGCTCGCTCGGGGCCATGTCGATGACGACGTGGCCGAACTGGCCGCGGCCGCCGGTCTGGCGCACGAAGCGCCCGTGCACGCCCTGCACCGCGTTGCGGATCGTCTCGCGATACGCGACCTGCGGGCGGCCGATGTTCGCGTCGACGCGGAACTCGCGCATCAGCCGGTCGACGATGATCTCGAGGTGCAGCTCGCCCATGCCGGCGATGATGGTCTGGCCGGTCTCCTCGTTCGTGCGGACACGGAACGTGGGGTCCTCCTCGGCCAGCCGCTGCAGGGCCTGGGCCAGCTTGTCCTGGTCGGCCTTCGTCTTCGGCTCGACGGCGACGTCGATCACCGGGTCGGGGAAGTCGATCGCCTCGAGCATCACCGGATGGTCCGGGTCGCACAGCGTGTCGCCGGTCGTCGTCTGCTTGAGGCCGACGGCGGCCGCGATCGCCCCCGCGCCGATCTGCTGCAGGTCCTCGCGGTGGTTCGCGTGCATCTCGAGCAGGCGGCCGATGCGCTCCTTGCGCCCGGTCGAGGCGTTCAGGACGTACGAGCCGGAGTTGAGCTTCCCGGAGTAGACGCGGAAGTAGGTGAGCTTGCCGACGAACGGGTCGCTCATCACCTTGAACGCGAGCGCCGAGAACGGCTGGTCGAGCTCAGCCGGCCGGGTGACCTCCTCGTCGCTCCCCGGCTCGACGCCGGTGACCGGCGGCACGTCGACGGGCGACGGCAGGTAGTCGATCACCGCCTCGAGCAGCGGCTGGACGCCCTTGTTCTTGAACGCCGAGCCGAGCAGCACCGGCGTGATCGAGATGTCGAGGGTGCACTTGCGGATCGCCGCGCGCAGCTGATCGGCCTCGATCGGCTCGTCCTCGAGGAACGCGATCATGATGTCCTCGTCGTGGTCGGCGACGGCCTCGATCAGGTCATGGCGGTAGGACTCGGCCTGCTCGCGCATGTCCTCCGGGACGTCGGCCTCCTCCCACTTCTGGCCGAGCGGGTCGACGTAGCGGATCGCGCGCATCGTCAGCAGGTCGATGTGGCCGATGTAGGCGTCTTCGCTCCCGATCGGGATCTGCACCGGGACGGGCCGGGCGCCGAGGCGCTCGATCATCGTCTGCACGGCGGCGTAGAAGTCGGCGCCGGTGCGGTCCATCTTGTTGATGAACGCGATCCGGGGGACGCCGTACTTGTCCGCCTGCCGCCAGACCGTCTCGGACTGCGGCTGGACGCCGGCGACGGAGTCGAACAGGGCGACCGCGCCGTCGAGCACACGCAGGCTCCGCTCCACCTCGACGGTGAAGTCCACGTGCCCAGGCGTGTCGAGGATGTTGATGCGGTGATCGCGCCAGAAGCAGGTCGTCGCGGCCGACGTGATCGTGATGCCGCGCTCCTGCTCCTGGACCATCCAGTCCATGGTCGCCGCGCCCTCGTGCACCTCGCCCATCTTGTGGGTGCGGCCGGTGTAGTAGAGGATGCGCTCGGTCGTGGTCGTCTTGCCGGCATCGATGTGGGCCATGATGCCGATGTTCCGGACCCGGTCGAGCTCCTCCATCTTGGGCACGCGGGTGCCCG
>JBKPMQ010000405.1:0-9708 GCA_046732235.1 Actinomycetota bacterium | reverse complement strand
GGCTACGACGACCCGGCGCCCTGGCCGCTCGACGCGGCGGTCACCTTCGCGCCCGCCGGGTCGGTGGTGGTGGCCGCGCTGGCGGCGCTCGCGCCGGGGGCGACGGTCGCCGTGAACGCGATCCACCTCGACGGCATGCCGGCGTTCGACTACGCCCTTCTGTGGAAGGAGCGGGCCATCCGCTCGGTCGCGAACTTCACCCGCGCGGACGCGACCGAGTTCCTGGCGCTCGCCGGCGCGATCCCGATCCGCGCTCAGGTGCAGGAGTTCCCGCTCGCGGCGGCCGGCGAGGCGCTGGAGCGGCTGGCCGCGGGCGGGATCAGCGGGTCGGCGGTGCTGCTGGTGCACCCGGCATGAACGCGGACCGGCGCGCGATCGCCGCCGAGGTGCTCGCCGCCGCCCGCGCCCACGACGCGGCCCAGGCCGACCGCCTGGCCCGCTTCCGCAACGTCGAGGCCGAGACGGCCGAGCTACTGGGCGTGCTCGTGCGGGCGGCCCGGGCGCGGCGGGTGCTCGAGCTGGGCACGTCCAACGGCTACTCGACGATCTGGCTCGCCGACGCCGTCGATGCGACCGGTGGCGCCGTCACGAGCGTCGAGATCGACCCGGCCCGCACGGCGATGGCGCGCGCGAACCTGGAGCGGGCCGGTCTGGCCGCGGAGCTCGTGACCGGCGACGCCGGGGAGACGCTGCGCGTGTCCGCCGACGGCGCCTGGGATCTCGTCTTCCTCGACGCGGAGCGGCCCGCCTACGCCGGTTACTGGCCCGACCTGCTGCGGGTGCTGCGGCCCGGCGGCGGGATGCTCGCGATCGACAACGTCGTGTCGCACGCCGCCGAGGTGGCCGACGTGACGGCGCTGATCGAGGCGGAGCCTGCGGTGACGAGCGCCCTCGTGCCGGTCGGGGCCGGGATCCGGCTCGTCGTGCGTGCGTAGGCGTGTGATGGTTCCGTACGGGGTACGAGGCCGGCATGGAGAAGCGTGAGCATTCCGTCCCGGACGACGCGCCCGACGTCGAAGTCCCGGACGACGTCGAGACCCCCGCGGACGATGACGCGTCCGACCTGCGCGACGCCCACGGGCTCGAAAAGCTGGGAGAGACGCTCCCGCCGGACTCCGATCGAGACGGCGACGGACGCCGCACCTAGTGCGTCCGCGGGAAGCCGCGTCGGAGTATCGGCGCGAGGACCGCGGCGTTGCTCCGCTCGGCGTCGCGGGCGGCGAACACGATCGTGACGGTGCCGCCGCGCGCGGCGGCGGAAATCCGAGATGCGGTCGGCATGGTCGCGCAGCTCGTCGGTGTACCGCCGGCGGAATCGATCGAACCGCTCGGGGCGGTGATCGAGCCAGCGTCGCAGCTCGTCGTTGGGAGCGAGCTCGCGTGCCCACTCGTCGAGGCTCGCCCGCTCCTTCGAGAGCCCTCGCGGCCACAGCCGGTCGATCAGGACGCGGTAGCCGTCGTCGACGGCCACGGGATCGTAGACGCGCTTCGTCCGGACGCTCACGATGGGCCTCGATGGGAGGAGCAGGATTCGAACCTGCGTAGGCAGAGCCAACGGGTTTACAGCCCGTCTCCTTTAGCCACTCGGACATCCTCCCCGGTGGGGGCGGAGTCTACTCCGCGTTGCGAAGCGCCTGCGCCTCGGGCAGGCCCTCGAGCTTCTTCAGCGTGTTGTTCTCGATCTGGCGGATGCGCTCGCGGGTGACCCCGAATGCGCGGCCGACCTCCTCGAGCGTGCACGGCTGCTCGCCCTTCAGGCCGAAGCGCAGCTCGATCACCTTGCGCTCGCGCTCGGGCAGCGAGTCGAGGGCGCGGTCGATGTCCTCGCGCCGCAGCGTCATCGTGGCCGAGTCGAACGGCGAGACGGCCTGCTCGTCGGGGACGAAGTCGCCCAGCTCGGACTCCTCCTCCTCGCCGATCGGCTTCTCGAGGCTGACCGGCAGCTGCGCCATGCGCTGGATCTCGCGTACCTCGTCGGTCGTCATGCCGAGCTCGGCGGCGATCTCCTCCGGCCGCGGCTCGCGGCCCAGACGCTGCACCAGCTGGCGCTCGATGTGGACGACCCGGTTCAGCTTCTCCACCATGTGCACCGGGATGCGGATCGTGCGCGCCTTGTCGGCGATGGCCCGGGTGACGGCCTGGCGGATCCACCAGGTGGCGTACGTCGAGAACTTGTACCCCTTGCGGTAGTCGAACTTCTCGACGGCGCGGATGAGGCCGAGGCTGCCCTCCTGGATCAGGTCGAGGAAGGAGAGCCCGCGGCCGAGGTAGCCCTTCGCGATCGAGACGACGAGGCGCAGGTTGGCCTCGGTCATCTGCTGCTTCGCGAGCATGTCGCCGCGCTCGATCCGCTTCGCCAGGCTGACCTCCTGGTCGGCGGTGAGCAGCGCGACCTTGCCGATCTCGCGCAGGTAGAGCCGGAGCGAGTCGAGGCTCGGCTCGACCGTGAGGTCGAGCTCGGGCGGCTTCTCGCCGTGGAAGACCGCGTCCTGCTGCGCCGACTGCCGCGACTCCGCGTCCAGGAGCTCGATGTTGTGGTCCAGCAGGTAGGTGTAGAAGTCCTCCAGCTGCTCCTTCGTAAGCTCGATCTCCTCCAGCGTGGCCGCGACCTCGTCGAAGGTGAGGTAGCCCTTCTCGTGGCCCTCCTGCACCAGGGCCTTGAGCTCTTCGATCTCCGGAAGCGAGATATCGACGGTCAGCATGGGCCCCCCCGGATGCGTCGTTCGTGTTTTTTGCGGTCACGAAAGACTCCCCACCCGGCGAATGAGAACGTAAAAACCCCGGAATGGCCGGTCGGGGAGCGAAAAACGGATCGCAGACGCCAGCAGTGTACAAGCGGTTATCAGGCTCGGCAAGGAACTTTCCGGACCCGAATATCCCCGCATGTGTCACATAGTTGTCACGATGTCACGCGAGCGCGACGTCGGCGCGCAGCCGCACGACGGGGTCGCCGACGCTGTTCTCGAACACCGGCTCGGCCAGCGCGCCGAGGCCGGAGGGAACGTCGCCGTCCCAGCCGAGCAGCTGCCGCAGCACGGCGACGGCGGCAGGCGCGCTGGCACGCGAGTTGCCGTCGTCGATCCGGACGGCGATCCCGATGCCCTCGTTGGCGAGGCCGATGCTCGAGAGGCCCTCGGCCCCGCCCTTGGCGACGCAGCCGGCGACCGATCGCATCACCTCGGTGTCGAAGTCGCCGTCGGCGCGCACGAGGTCGGGGTGCGTCGTCATCGCCGCGTACTGGCGCGGCAGGGTTTCCGGGAGGCGGGCGTACATCGTCGCGATGACCCGCAGCGGGAGCGCGAAGGCCACGACCCCGCACCCGTCGGTCATGGTCGGGATCGTGCTCGCCTCGAGGCCCGAGAGCTCCGCGATCATCCCAAGCGCCGCCTGCTGGGAAGGGTGGTCGGGGTTGCGGTAGGTGGCGGTGTCCCACCCGTGGTGCACGCTGTTCGCAAGGAAGCCGAGGTGGTTCCCGGAGCAGTTGTGCCGCATCCGCTCCTCGGGAGAGCTGCGCTCGTTCTGCAGCGCGTCGGGGCCGAGGCCGCACGCGGCCAGCCCGCGCTGGATCTCCGTGACGTGGATGTCCTGCCCCGCGTGGGAAGCGCACATCACGGCCAGGATGCGGTCGTCCATGCCGAGCGCGTCGAACCCCCCGGACGCGATCAGCGGCTGGGCCTGGAACGGCTTCGCCGACGAGCGCAGGGTGGTAACACGCTCCGGATCGCCGCACGAGGCGATCACCGTGCCGTCGCGCCGCACGGCCACCGCGTGGACATGGTGCCGGCTCTCGGGGAAGCCGTTTCGGTAGGTGGTGACGACGCCGGTCTCGGACACGCGCGTGCGACCCTACACGCCGGAGCCCTCCGGCGGCGCCCCGACCGGTAGCGTTCGGGTATGCCGGAGCTGCCGGAGCTGGAAGCGTTTGTGATCGCGCAGCGCGACGCGCTGACCGCCGAGCCGATCGAGTCGGTGCCCGTCGCCCACTTCGCCACCACGAAGACGATCGATCCGCCGCTCCGGTCGCTCGCCGGCCAGCGCTTTGTGGCGGTCGGGCGGCGGGCCAAGCGGCTGCTCTTCACCGCCGACGGCGGAGACACGATGATGGTGCACCTGATGTCGGCCGGGAAGCTCGTGGTCGGCGGGAAGCGGACGAAGTCGGCGATGCTCGTGGTCGCGTTCCCGTCCGGCCGCGACCTGATCATGTCCGAGACGGGCCACAAGCGCCGCGCCGGCGTGTGGCTGCTGCGGCCGGATGCGCTCGCCGCCGAGCTCGACCACATCGGCCCGGAGCCGCTCGATCCCTCCTACACCGTCGACGTGCTGGCCGGGTCGCTCAAGGCCCGCCCGCACCAGCTGCACGCCTTCCTGCGCGACCAGCGCGCGATCGCGGGGATCGGCCGCGCGTTCGCGAACGAGATCCTGTGGGCCGCCATGCTCTCGCCCTACCAGCGGTCGGCGGCGCTCGCCGACGAGGATGTCGCCAGGCTCCACGCTGCGATCACGGGCACGCTGGGCGCCGCAGTCGAGCGGCTCGTCCCGCTGTCCGGCTCGGGGTTGACCACCAAGGCCGACCGCGGATACGCCGTCCACGACCGCCTGGCCGAGCCCTGCCCGCGCTGCGGCGACACGATCCGGCGCGTCTCCTTCGACGAGCACACGGTGTTCTACTGCCCGACCTGCCAGACGGGCGGCCGCGTGCTCGCCGACCGCCGCCTGTCGCGCCTGTTACGGGAGTGACGGCCTCGAGGGGGTACCATCCCTACATGCTTGAATCCTCAACCTTCACCCACGACCTCCAGGCCGCCGAGCCCGACGTCCATCTCGCACTGACACGCGCCGGGGTCACCGGCGTCGACAAGGTGATCCGGATCGCGCACGCGGGCACCGAGCTTCTCTACTACGCCCAGATCGACTGCTTCGTCGACCTCGATCCGAGCCAGAAGGGCGTGCACATGTCCCGCTTCCCCGAGACAGTGGCCGAGTGCATCGACCATGTCGTGATCGCCGAGGCGCTCCACGTCGAGGAGCTGGCCGAGCACATCGCCGCCCGCATCGTCGAGCGCCAGGAGGCCGTGCGCTCGGAGGTCACCATCCGGGCGAAGTTCCCGGTCACCCGGCGAACGCCGGTGTCCGACCTGAAGACGCAGGAGATCTACCACCTGATCGGGCAGGCGCTCGCGAACGGCAAGGGCGCCCGGCGGCTCGTCGGCGTCGAGGTGCGCGGCCTGAACGCGTGCCCGTGCGCGCAGGGGCTCGTGCGCGAGCGCGCCCGCGACCGGCTCACCGAGGCCGGCTACGACAGCGGCCAGATCGCGGAGATCTTCTCGCTCCTGCCCGCGGCGACGCACAACCAGCGCGCCGAGGCGACGCTGCTGGTCGGCACGCGCCGCGAGGTCGACGCCCGCGACCTGATCGCGATCGCCGAGAACTCGATGAGCGCGCCCGTGTTCGAGTTGCTGAAGCGGCCGGACGAGCTGTACGTCGTCGAGCACGCCCACCTGCATCCGCGGTTCGTGGAGGACTCGGTGCGGCTGATGGTTGCCGGCGCCTTCGACCAGTATCCCGACCTGTCGGACGGCTGTTTCCTGCTCGCCCGCCAGATCAACCACGAGACGATCCACAACCACGACGTGCTGGCCGAGCGCCACGGCACGGTCGCGGAGCTGCGTTCCGACCTCGAGCACCGCAACGGCGGCGTCGCGCGCCACACGACCGCGCGCGACTGGCTCGAAGGCTGACGCGATGCATAACCGGTGCGAGGCACCGGTTATGCATGCTCAGATCGGATCGGCGGCCCAGAGCTCGGCCGCGAGGAGCTCGCTGGGGAGCGTCTCGATGAGCGGGCGCACCTCGGGGTCGCCGGGGAGGTCGATGTCGAGCGCCGACCCCCGGACGGCTCCGCCTGTGGCGACCACCGTGAAGCCGCGCTCGGCCGCCCACTCCGTCACCCCGGCCTCGTAGGCCGAGCCCGTCAGGACGAGCGCCCGGTAGCCCGGCCGCTTCGTCAGGTAGACGTCGACATGCGACCAGTCGCCGGTCTCGCAGGCATGGGCGGGCACGCGCGGCACCTCGCGCAGCATGAGGGCCGACTGTTCGGCAGCACCGAGGCGCTCCGCCGGCGCGAGGACGTGGACCGGGCCGCCGCGCAGCAGCTCAACCGCGCGCGGAAGCCACGCGTTCCGGCCCGCGAGCACCTCGGCCGCGGCGGCCGCTGCCCGCTCCCGCCATCCCGCCGGAGGCGTGATGCCCGGGACGAGCAGGGCGCACACCTCGCGTAGGACGGCGACCGTGCTGCGGTAGCTGGCGCATGCGACGCCGCTCGGCCCGTCGGCGGCGATCGTGAGGCACGCGTCCGCCTCGCCCCCGATCGGGCTCGCCGGCACGCTCGTGGCGCCCACCACCATGCTCGTGCCGAGGTGACGGCGCATCGCCGCGACCGTCTCGGCCGACCCACCGGTGGCTGAGACGGCGACGTCGTGCGTGTCGGCCATCGTCGGCTGCGGGCTGCCGGTCGAGGCGATCTCGGCCGCGGCGTCGATCCCGTGCGACCGAAGCAGCGCCGTGGCGTCGAGCGCGGCGAACCGCGAGCTTCCCATCCCGAGGAAGAGGACGCGCCGCGCCCGTGCCGCCCACGCCTGAATCGATTCCAGCGCGGGCGCGGGCGCCGCCAGCATCCGCGGCGCCGCGAGCACGTCCTCGATGAACAGCTCGGGCCGGAGGTCAGCCACCGTGCCCCATCAGCCAGCGCATCCCGCCCACGGGGGCGTACATCCACCCGGGCAGGAACGCGGCCGCGTACGTGAACTCGTAGGTCTCCTTCTCGACCTCGAGCGCGCGCAGGAGCCCCTCGTCGACCGGCCCGTACGCGGACAGGAACGCCTCGCGGGCCCCCGCGATCCAGCCGTCGACGTCGCAGCCGGGGTCGACCTCCTGCGCCACGTAGCGGCCGAGATGGTCGAAGGAGCGCAGCATCGCGGCCACGTCGCGCAGGGCCGGGCCCGGGCGGGAACGCTCCTCGACCGGCTTGGTCGGCTCGCCCTCCAGGTCGACGACGACGAGCCGGCCGCCGGCGGCGCGCAGCACCTGGCCGATGTGGAAGTCGCCGTGCAGCCGCTGGAGCGTGACCGGCGCAGCCGGCGTCTCGAGCGCGGCCAGCTCCGCCAGGATCCGGCGCCGGAACCCCCGTAGCTCGGCCGCCACCTCGGCCGGCACGGCGGCGATCGCGGCGTCGAGCTGGGAGCCGGCCGCGTCCCGCCAACCGCGCAGGTCGGCGTCCGTCGCGACGCTCGACCCATAGCCGGCCAGGGCCGCATGCAGGCGGGAGCTCTCGGCCCCCAGCCGGGCGATGTCCGCGACGTCGCCGGCCTGGACGGCCGCGGCGCCCCACGCCCACCCATCCTCGCCGGGGACGTACTCCTGCACGAGCGCGACCGCGTGCCCCTCCCAGTGCAGCGAGCCGGCGAACGCGGGCACGCAGTCGAGGTGCGCCGTCTCGGTGAGGTGGCGGCCGAGCTCGACCTCGGGGTGCACGCCGGGCCAGATGCGCCGGTAGAGCTTCACGACGAGCCGCTCGTCGACCACGTAGGACGTGTTCGACTGGTCGAGCCCGATCGGCCGCTCCGCCGCCCCGGCCGGGAGCGTCACGCCGCTGCCACAAAACTGCCACGCCCCCCGTTCGGGGTCTGACCCCGATGTCAGGAGCGCGGCCGCCGCGTCGCCCTCGCTCCAGACGTAGAGGTCGCTGCCGTCCACGCGCAGGATCGAGAGCGCCGCGCCGCCGCCCAGGTCGAGCCGGTCGCACTCCTCGATCCGCCCGATCGCCCCCGCCTTGCCCCCGAACCAGCGGGCGGCGGCCAGGCCCTCAGGCGTCGGCAGCGACACGCTCGATGAGATCGGCCGCCCGCACCGTGCCCGGGCTGGCCTGGAGCCGGGTCGCGATCGCGGCCATCCGCCCGCGCAGGTCGCCGTCGGCCAGGAGCCGGTCGACGGCCGCGGGCAGCTCGTGGTCGCCGAAGTCGTACGTTCGAAGGCGCGCGCCGAACCCGGTCTCGTCGATGCGCTGGGCGTTGTCGTACTGATCCCAGAAGAGCGGGAGCGCGATCATCGGCTTGCCGAAGTGGAAGCACTCGGTGGTCGTGTTGTTGCCGCCGTGGGTGATCACCAGGTCGACGTGCGGGAGCACGGACGGCTGCGGCACGAACTCCTCGCCCCACATGTTCTCGGCCAGCTCGTACAGGTCGGCTTGGGGCCCCTTCGAGACGATGTAGCGGTGCTTCGTGCGGCCGAGCACGTCGACCAGCCGCCGCATCAGGTCGACGTCGGCCGACCCGAGCGAGCCCAGCGAGAGGTAGATGAGGCCGCCCTCGCCGCGCCGCAGCTTCTCGGGGATCTCGAACGCGGCGTCGGATGCGCGCACGCACGACTCGAGCCGGTGCCAGCTCCGGTCGAGCGGCTGGAGACGGGAGTAGTCCGCCTCGGCCGGATAGACGTACAGGTTCAGGTAGGGGGAGGTGTGGATGAACTCCAGGTCGGGCAGCGGCGGGGCGCCCGCGGCCTGCACGAACGCATCGAACTCGGCCCACATGTTGCGGTGGGTGCGGTCGTACTCGGCCCGGAACTCCGCCCAGCCCGAGTCGTCGCCGGCCGGGTAGCCGGAGAACGCCGGCGGGATGGCCGGATCGCGGATCTCGAGCGGGTTGCACGAAAGGATCCGCACCCACGGCCTGCCGCTCGCGGGCAGCGCCGGGAAGGCCGGCACGTTGTCCTCGCAGATCACGGCGGGGTCGAGCTCGGCGATGATCTCCTCGAGCCTGGGGTTGACGTAGCGGGAGCCGTCCAGCAGCGCCTGCCAGGTCGGCTGGATGAACGCCTCGAGCTGCTCGATGGTCGGCTTGCGGAAGACCGGCGCGGTGTCGCGGATGAAGTCCTTCCAGAACTGCCCGGGCGCCTCCTCGACCTCGGGCTTCGGGCCGAGCCGCATCAGCCGCTCCTCGAAGCCGCGCGCCTCCAGCGTCCCGGCGAACGACTCCTCGACGATGAACACGACCCGGTGGCCGCGCGCGCGCAGCACGTCGCCGATCCCCACGCAGTTGTTCGTGGGGCCGAACGCCCCCTCGGGGAAGAAGACGACCGTCGCCATGGCGGCGTCAAGTATGACCGGGCGGGCGGGCCGGTGTCGACCCGCCCGTCCGGAGCCGGTCCGCTAGGCCGTCGCCCGCGCCGAGCGCGCGGCCGTGTAGCGCTCTGCGACCGCCGACCAGTCGATCACGTTGAAGATCGCGGCCAGGTAGTCGGGGCGCTTGTTCTGGTACTTCAGGTAGTACGCGTGCTCCCACACGTCGATCCCCAGGATCGGCGTCTGGCCGTCCGAGATCGGCGAGTCCTGATTGGCCGTGCTCGTCACCTTGAGCGAGCCGTTGTCGACCACGAGCCACGACCAGCCCGACCCGAACCGGTTCACGCCGGCGTCGGTGAGCTGCTTCTTCAGCTCGTCGAAGCTGCCGAAGGTCGAGGTGATCGCGTCGCCGAGCTCACCCTCCGGGGTGCCGCCGCCGTTCGGCGAAAGCACGGTCCAGAAGAGCGAGTGGTTCGCGTGGCCGCCGGCGTTGTTGCGCACCGGGCCCTGCTTGTCCGAGGGCAGCGAGGACAGGTTCGCCAGAACCTCCTCGACCGGCTTGTCCGCCCACTCCGTCCCCTCCAGGGCGCCGT
>JBKPMQ010000404.1:0-3930 GCA_046732235.1 Actinomycetota bacterium | reverse complement strand
CGGACGCTGCACATCATGGGGCGCGGAATCAACCATCTCGTGGGAAGATCCCACCGATGGACGGCATCGTGGTGGTCTCGGGAGGCGGCACCGGCATCGGCAAGGCGGTCGCCCGGACGTTCGCGGGCAACGGCCGGCGCGTCGTGATCGTCGGGCGGCGCGAGGGCGTCCTGCGCGCCGCCGCGGAAGAGATCGGGAATGGCGTCCTTCCGCTCGTGGCCGACCTCAGCGACGTCGACCAGGTCGAGCGCACGGCGGCGGCGATCCGGGGCATGCCCGAGGCCGCGGTCGACGTGCTCGTGAACAACGCCGGCGGCCCCGCCGCGACCGGCGGCGACGGCCTCGCCGGGGTTGCGCGCGACTGGGAGGCGGACTTCCGCGCGAACACGCTCTCGGCCGTGCTGCTCACGAGGGCGCTTTCCGACCTGCTCACCTCGCCGGGCGGCCGCGTGGTCAACCTGACGTCGATCGCGGCGCTGCGCCCGGGCGGTGGTTCCTACGGCGCGGCCAAGGCGGGCATCGTCGCGTGGACGTACTCGCTCGCAGCCGACCTGGGCGGGCGCGGCATCACCGTGAATGCCGTCGCGCCCGGGTATACGGCGGAGACCGAGTTCTTCGGCGACTCGATGACCGACGAGCGTCACCGCCGGCTCGTCGCCGAGACGATGGACGGTCGCCCGGGCACGCCCGAGGAGGTGGCCGCCGCGGTCGCCTACCTGGCGTCGCCGGGGGCCGCCCACGTCACCGCGCAGGTGCTCCAGGTGAACGGCGGCGCGTTGCCGGGGCGCGGCTGACGGCTGTGCCGCGCACGAGCAAGGGCCGGCGCGGACTGTCGGCGACGCGGAGTGCCGATTGACGCCGGTGAGCATCGGCGGGGTGGAGGGAGCCGTCGTCGTCACCGGGAGCTCGCGCGGCATCGGCGCCGCCACGGCCCGGCTGGCGGCGGAGCGCGGCTACGCCGTTGCCGTCAACTACCGCTCGGACCGCGCGGGCGCCGAGGCCGTGGCACGCGAGATCACGGATCGCGGCGGCGACGCGGTCGCGTTCCGCGGGGACATCGCGAACGAGCCTGACGTCGTCGCGCTCTTTGCCAGGGTCGACGAGTGGCGCGGCGCGCGCCCGCTCGCCGGCCTCGTGAACAACGCCGGCGTGGACGGCGGACGCGAGCCGATCGAGCAGGTGACCCGCGACGCGATCGAACCTCTCTACGCGGTGAACGTGGTCGGCACGGCCCTCTGCTGCCGCGAGGCGGTGCGGCGCATGGCGGCCCGGAACGGCGGGCCGGGCGGGGCGATCGTGAACGTGTCGTCGATGTCCGCGACGATCGGCGGCCGGCCCGGGGCCGCCTTCTACGCCGCGTCGAAGGCGGCCGTCGACACCCTCACGGTCGGGCTGGCGAAGGAGGTGGCCGCCGAGGGCGTGCGCGTGAACGCCGTCCGACCCGGGATGACGTTGACCGACATGACCGCCCAGCGGCTGACCGACCCGGTCAGGCGGGCCGAGATCGACGCGACGATCCCGATGCACCGTCCGGCGACGCCCGAGGAGGTGGCGGCGCCGATCGTCTGGCTGCTCTCGGACGAGGCCTCGTTCGTGTCCGGCTGCCTGCTCGACGTGTCCGGCGGCGGCTTCGTCATCGGCCCGCCGCGGCCGTCGGCCGATTACTTGCCGGCGGATGAGTAGCAGGAGTCGCCGGAGCCGGCCACGGCCTGCTCCTCCTGCTCGAACCGCTGATCGTCCTGCGGGGTGTAGGCGTAGGCGAGCATCTGCCCGAGCGGCCCGGAGGGCATCGCGTTGTAGTTCGGCGAACCCCCGCTGCGGAGCGGGAATCCGCCCGGCTCGTAGCGGCCGGGGCCGGGGCCATGCCACGTGACGATCGGCGTGACGCCCGGGCCCATGGCGGTCGCACGGTAGGCGCTCCCCGTCCCCGCCGGGCCGCGGCCGAACATGTTCGGGAAGACGCCGGCGCAGAAGTTCCCGCGCGGCTTGTGCGAGAGGAAGCCGTTGAAGCGCATCCAGCCGCCGGCCTGCTGGTAGCCCGTCGTCCAGGCGGGCGGCTTGAGCGTGTCGACGTAGATGTTGCGGCCGTAGCTGTCGGTGGGGTTGCCGACGCCGTTGCTGCCGAAGCCGTGCACGGCCTCGTCGCGGTAGGAGAACTTGCCGTAGAGGTGGTCGTACTGGCCGCCGTAGACCCAGTCCCACTTCAGCCACAGGACGGGTAGCGGCCCGGTCCAGTGGGACACCTGGAGCTCGTGTGCGCTCTGCTCCGAGGTCTCCGGCTGGAGCCCGGAGTTGGGCAGCTCGCGCTGCCACGACTGCACGGCCCAGTTCTGGCCGCTCCTCGTCGTGCAGGCGACGACCTTCCATGCGAGCGGCGGGCCCGTGTAGCGGCCGCAGACGTTGTGCTTCACGATCCTCTTCCAGAAGCCGCTGCCGAAGCTGCCGTACCCGCCGGAGTAGTCGAGGTGGAACTTGACCTGCGGCACCGACCGGGACGGTTGGCGCGCATTGATCGCGCCCCAGACGAGCACGTGGTGCCAGGCCCCGCCCCGGACGTACGAGACGACGGCGCGGTGCTTGCTGTCTACGGCGATCGAGACGTGGGTGGCGTTCCGATCGATCATCTGGCTCGCAGACGCGGTCGAGGGTGCGGCGAGGAGCAGTGCTGCCGGGACGATCAGGAGACGGGTGAAGCGGACCACTGATCTTGGATCGACGCCGCCGGGTGATCCGCTGATCCCGCGGACGGGGGAAGGTGTCACGGAGCCCGGGTGCGGATCGGCACAGCCCCGTGTCCGCCCGCGTCTTGTTCCGTGACTGCGCGCGGCGGGACGCTGTCCTCCCATGAGACGACCCGAGGAGGAGGCGATGTTGAAGGCAGTTGCCGCAGCCCATGTCCGGGCGCTGCGGCTCGCAGGTCGCATGCGCGGCGACGAGCGCGGACAGGGGACGGTCGAGTACGTCGGCCTGGCAATGGCCGTCGGCGTGCTGCTGCTGGCGGTGAGCTCGTTCGTCGGCGGCACCGACCACGGCATCGGCAGCGTCATCACGAGCGCGATCAAGTCGGCCGTGCAGCGGGCGGCGGGAGGGGGGAAGTAGGAGAGAAGGGGGTGGCGGAGCGCGGGTGGGCCGGCGAACATCGCCCGCCCGCCGCCGCCTCGCGTGCGACACCCTTGGGATCGTTCTTTGGCGCCTCGGCGCGCGGGGCCGAGGATAGGCTACCGAACGGCCTGGCAGCGGGGGGTCGTGGACCGGAATGTGCGGCCCCGAGCGGATTTCATGCTTGGGTTTGGCGACTCCGCGATCGTCTCTTGCGCGAGGCGACGCTCAGCGCTCCGTCCGTCGCCGAGAGGATGCTGACCCTGCCGTCGTCCCAGCGCACCCGGTAGCGGGGCGGCGACCCGGACACGACCGACTCGACCGTCCCGGAACGGGCCGCGGCGTGCACGCTCTTCGGCTGCACCTCGACGCGATCTCCTATAGCTGCGTCCATTTCCTGCGTCCTTCCGCGTGGGTTTCCGGTACGAAGAGAGGCCCTCGGCGGAGTTCCACCGAGAGCCTCCCAAAGCCATTGACGGGCGCGGAGCGCCCCGTCAGGGCTTTCCAAAAGCCGTAGTGTGCGGGCAGAGAAGAACCCGTAGTGGGCGACTTTCTCGCCAAGAAATATTGTATCACCAATCACGAGCATGACGCCGGGAAATCGACGGAACGCTCGACCCCGAGGACGCCCATACTCCCACCGTCGGCCTGGCGATGGCCGTCGGCGTGCTGCTGCTGGCGGTGAGCTCGTTCGTGGGCGGCACCGATCACGGCATCGGCAGCGTCATCACGAGCGCGATCACGTCGGCCGTGCAGCGGGCGGCGGGAGGGGGGAAATAGGGGTGGGGGACGGCCCGGCGCGCCGCGCGGGCACGCCGGGCGGCGCGGGGC
>JBKPMQ010000403.1:0-3998 GCA_046732235.1 Actinomycetota bacterium | reverse complement strand
CTGGAGTACGACGACGAGCGCTCGGGCTCGTTCCAGCCGCTGGACGAGGTGCCGGAAGACAAGATGGTCGTGCTCGGCCTCGTGACGACCAAGTCGCCGCGGCGCGAGACGGTCGACGAGCTCGAGGCCCGCATCCGCGAGGCGGCTCGGCACGTCGACCTCGAGCGGCTGGCCGTCAGCCCCCAGTGCGGGTTCGCGACCTCCGTCCTCGGGAATGCGCTCTCGTATGACGACCAGCGGGCCAAGCTGGAGACGCTGGCCCGCACCGCCGAGCGGGTGTGGGGCTGATCACGGCCGCCGGAACGCCGAGTGGCGATTCCCGGGGGGCGCCGTCACAATACGGTCGGTGGACGGACCGTCACACGGCACCGTGCCCAGCGTGCTGGTCGTCTGCCCCAGCCAGCGCGACCGGCTCAACCTCGCCGACGAGCGGATTCTCGATCGGTACGCGCTCCGCTTTGCCGGGCAGCCGATCGACCCGGGGTTCGACGCGCGCACGTTCGTCGACCACATGATCCGGTTCGGCCCTCGGGCCGACGGCATCTTCGGGTCGAGCGACGCGACGGGCCACATCGCCTCGATTCTGGCCGACGCGGCCGGCCTGCCCGGCCCCGGCCGGGAGGCGTTCATGCGCTGCCACGACAAGCTCGCGTCGCGCGAGATCCAGGCCCGGGCGGTGCCGGAGGCGACGCCGGCGTTCGCCGCCGTCGACCTGGACGACCCCGACGTCCGGCCGCCGCTGCCGTTCCCGTTCTTCCTGAAGCCGATCGCGGCCCACCTGTCCCAGCTCGCCTACCGCGTCCACGACTACGGCGAGTTCGCAGGCGTCGTCGCGCAGGCGAGGCGCGAGATCGATGCGATCACCGCCCATGACCGGGCGCTCGAGGGGCGCCAGTTCCGGACGCTGATCGCCGAGGAGCTGCTCGAGGGCTCGCTCGTGACGTTCGAGGGCTGGATGCAGGGCGGGCGCGTCACCCCGGTCGGCGTCACCGACGCGGTCATGCACCCGAACGGCATCAGCTTCCTGCGGTTCGAGTACCCGAGCCGGCTGCCCGAGGGGCCGCAGCGGGCGATGGCCGGCATCGCCGAGCGGCTCATGCCCGCGCTGGGCTTCGGCGACAGCACGTTCAACATCGAGTTCTTCGTTCTCCCGAACGGACGGCCGATGATCGTCGAGGTGAACGGCCGCATGGCCTCGCAGTTCGCGCCCCTCGTCGCGGCGGTGCACGGCGTGTCGACCTACGAGCTCCAGCTCGACCTCTGCACCGGCCGCACCCCCGACCTGCCGCCTGCGCGGGGCGACCTGGTGGCCGCGAGCTTCGTCCTGCGGACGTACGCCGACGCCGTCGTGCGCTCGGTGCCCGACCCGACGACGGTGCTCGAGCGCTACCCGCACGCCCACGTCGAGGTGCTCGTCCGGCCCGGCCACCGCCTGAGCGACTACGACGACGACACCCTGAGCCACCGTCTCGCCGTCGTCGCCCTGGCGGCCCGCGACCGGGCGTCGCTGCTGGCCCGGTTCGCCGAAACCGTCGACCTGCTGCCGTTCGAGCTGCGACCGGTCCCGGCGCCGGTGCGGTGACCGCCCGACGCTTCGAGATCGCGTTCGCTCAGCCGCCCGTGCGCTTGGGGATCCGGGCGACGGCGCTCACGTCCTCGTCGCCGAAGCCGCTGTCCATCAGGCCGTCCTCCTGCGTCGCCACCAGCGCGGCGACGTCCATCGGCACGCCGGCGCGTTCGGCCTCGTCGAGGGCGATCCCGAGATCCTTGCGGTGGAGCGCGACCTTGAAGCCGAGCGGGTAGGTGTCCGCGATCATGTTGGCGGCCCGGTTCTGGAGCACCCACGACGCCGCCGCCCCGCCCGAGAGCGCCTCCACGAGCTTCTCCAGCGGGAGGCCCGCCGCCTCCGCGAGCGCGATGCCCTCGCCGACGCTCGCGTAGGTGCCGGCGATCATCACCTGGTTCACGGCCTTCGCCACCTGGCCGGCGCCGCTCGGGCCGAGATGGGTGATCGTGCTGCCGATCGCGTCCAGGATCGGGCCGGCGCGGGCGACGTCGTCCTCCTCGCCGCCGCAGAAGATGGTGAGCGTCCCCTTCTCGGCGCCCTCCGAGCCGCCGGACACGGGGGCATCGACCATGCCGATGCCGCGCTCGCGCAGCTTCGCGGCGATCTCGGCCGTGGCGGCCGGCGACACCGTCGAGCAGTCGACCACGAGGCCGCCGCTCGTGAGGCCCTCCGCGACCCCGTCCGGCCCGAGCAGGACGTGCTCGAGGTCGGGCGTGTCGGACACGCACGTGAGCACGGCCTCGGCGTTCGCGGCGGCCGCCGCCGGCGTGTCCCCCCGGGCCGCCCCCGCCTCGGCGAGCGGCTCCTCGCGCTTCCGCGTGCGGTTGTGCACCGTCACCTCGTGCCCGGCCGCGAGCAGGTGCCGTGCCATGGGCGCACCCATCGTTCCGAGCCCGATCACCGCCACGCGCATCGGCGCGAGTCTATCCAACCGGGGTCAGACCCCGAACGGATGCCGTGACACTTCTGCGACGGTTTTTGCGTGGGGTCAGACCCCGATTGCCGGGCCGACTCAGTCGCCGGCCAGGTCGCGGCGCTCCTGTTCCATCGAGCGGCGCAGGATGGCGGATCGGGTGACGCGATCGAGGTTGTCCCAGGCGATCGTGGCGACCGAGCTCCCGCGCGCGTCGGTGTGCACCGTGCCGACGATGGCGTCGGTCTCGACCCCGAAGCCGAGCGTGCCGTCCTCCATCGTCACCTGGATGCGCTCGCCCTCGCGCAGCTCCCGGCGGGTGATGATCTGGGCGTCGTCGGCGGAGATCTGGAGCGCGTGCGCGCCGAAGGCCTCACCGCGCTCGGAGCGGCAGCGCATCGCCTGCCAGACGGACATCCGGACGTGCTTGTGCCGCCCGGCGTTCACCTGCTCCGCCGCGTAGACGGCCCGCATCAGCCGCTGCTCGACGGTGCGGTCGAGCGGGTCGAAGTCGATCGCGTAGCGGTAGAGCTCGTCCGCGAGGGGCTCGACGCGCAGGACGGTCGCGTCGAGGCGCGCGGTCGTGTCGCCGTCCACCCGGAAGACGACCCGCACCCGGTTCCCCGGGACGAGCGTGTGCTCGGTGACGACCTTGACGCCGCCGGCGGACAGGTCGACGGACCGCACCACCATGAGGCTCGTGCGGCCGTTCTCGTCCAGCGCGGCGCACGACACCGGCAGCCGGACCATGACCCGGAAGAACTCCCTGCGCTCGGCATCCATCTAGAGTCAGGATCGGCTCGTTCGGGCCGGTCCTTGACTGCCGAAGGGCCGGCTACTCCTCGCCCATGAACGGGTAGCGGTAGTCGGTCGGCGGCACGAAGGTCTCCTTGATCGTGCGCGGGCTCGTCCACCGGATCAGGTTCCACATGGAGCCCGCCTTGTCGTTCGTCCCCGACGCCCGCGAGCCGCCGAACGGCTGCTGGCCGACGACCGCGCCGGTCGGCTTGTCGTTCACGTAGAAGTTGCCGGCGGCGTTCCGCAGCGCGTCCGAAGCATGCTCGATCGCGCCCCGGTCGGTGGCGAAGATCGCCCCCGTGAGCGCGTACGGCGACGTCTTGTCGACCAGCTCGAGCGTGTCGTCGACCCGCTTCTCGTCGTAGACGTAGGCGGTCACGACCGGGCCGAACAGCTCCCGCGACATCAGGTCGAAGCCCGGGTCGCGCGTCTCGATCACGGTCGGGCGCACGAACCAGCCCTCGGAGTCGTCCGTGTCGCCGCCGACGACCACCTCGGCCTCCGGGGAGTCGGTCGCGAGCTTCACGGCGTCGCGCTGGGTCGTGAACGAGCTTCCGTCGATGACGGCGCCCATGAAGTTGCGGAAGTCCTGCACGTCGCCCATCCGGATCGTCGAGACCTCCTCCTGGAGCGCCTCGCGCAGCTGCGGCCACAGGTTGGACGGCGCGTACACACGCGACGCGGCCGAGCACTTCTGGCCCTGGTACTCGAACGACCCGC
>JBKPMQ010000402.1:0-7141 GCA_046732235.1 Actinomycetota bacterium | reverse complement strand
CTGCGGCGGCTCGTCGTGCTCGCGGTGCGCGCCCGCGGGGCGCTGACCGAGGCCGGCATCGTGGAGCACTGGCGCCTGCGCGGCGGAACGGCGCGCATCCGCGGGCACGTCGCCGACGTCGTCGCCGCGGGCGAGCTGCGCCGGGCCGAGGTGTCCGACGGCGGGCCGCCGGTGCTGCTTGCGGCCGACGCCGATCCAGCCGCCGCCCGGCCGGCCGGGGCCGTCCTGATCTCGCCCTTCGACAACCTGCTGTGGGACCGCCCGTTCGCCGAGCGCGTGCTCGGGTTCGCGCACCTCATCGAGGTCTACAAGCCGGCGCCGGAGCGCCGGTACGGCTACTACGTGCTGCCCCTGATCTCCGGCGACCGCATCGTCGGCCGGGCCGACGTCAAGGCCGATCGCGCGGCCGGCACGCTGACGGCGAAGGCCTGGCATCCCGAGGGCCGCTTCCGCAGCACTGAGCCGCTCGAGCGGGCGCTTGCGCGGCTGGCCCGCCAGCTCGGTCTTACGCCGGTAACCCTCTAGACTCGCGGCCATGGACTTCGAGACCCGCGCCATCCACACCGGCCAGGAGCCCGACCCGCGTACGGGCGCCGTGGCCGTCCCGATCTACCAGACCTCGACCTATGCCCAGCGGGCCGTCGGCGAGTACGAGTACGACTACTCGCGCACGCGCAACCCGACGCGCGACGCGCTCGAGGAGTGCCTGGCGTCGCTCGAGGGCGCCGCGCACGGCCTCGCCTTCGCGTCCGGCATGGCGGCCGCGACGACGGTGATGCACCTGGTCGACCCCTCCCGGCGCGTGGTCTCGGTGAACGACGTCTACGGCGGAACGTACCGCCTGTTCTCGAAGGTGTACGAGCCGAAGGGCTACCGCTTCACCTACCTCTCGGCCGAGCAGTGCAACACCGAGCTCGCCGACCACCTCGGCGACGACACTGGGCTGGTCTGGCTGGAGACGCCGACGAACCCGCTCCTGAACATCGTCGACCTGCGCGCCGCAGCCGACGCCGCGCACGCCGCCGGCGCGATCGTGGTCGTGGACAACACGTTCGCTTCGCCGTACCTGCAGCGGCCGATCGAGCACGGCGCCGACATCGTCGTCCACTCGACCACCAAGTACCTGGGCGGCCACTCCGACCTCGTCGGGGGCTTTGCGGCGACCGACGACGACGGCCTCGCCGACCGGCTGGCCTTCCTGCAGAACTCGCTCGGCGGTGTGCCGGGGCCGCTCGACGCGTGGCTCGTGCTGCGCGGCCTGAAGACCCTCGGCGTTCGCATGCGGGCGCACTGCGAGAACGCCGCCCAGATCGTGGAGTTCCTGCAGGGGCACGACGGCGTCGACACGGTCCTCTACCCGGGCGTTCGCGAGCATCCGGGCCACGACATCGCCCGCCGCCAGATGGACGGCTTCGGCGGCATGGTCTCGTTCCTGGCGTCGTCGGAGGACGAGGCGGTGGCGCTCGTCGCGCGCACCCGGATCTGGACGCTGGCCGAGAGCCTCGGCGGCGTGGAGAGCCTGATCGAGCACCCCGGCCGCATGACCCACGCATCGACGGCGGACTCCCCGTATGCGACGCCCGGGACGCTGGTGCGGCTCTCGGTCGGGATCGAGTCGGCGGCCGACCTGATCGCCGACCTCGACCAGGCGCTGCGTGCATAGCCGGTGCCGGGCACCGGTTATGCATCGGAGGGCAGCAGCGAGTAAACGTAGGCGTCCGCGCCGGGCGCGAGGAAGTCGCGCAGGAGCCCCTCGCGCTGGAAGCCGCACCGCTCCAGCACACGGATCGATGCGATGTTGTCCGGCTCGACGAGCCCCTCGATCCGCCGCAGGCCGCCCTCGGCGATGCCCCACCGCGTGAACATGCCGACGGCTGCGGTTGCGAAGCCGCGCCCGCGGGCGCGCGCGAGCATCCAGTAGCCGATGCCGGCCGTGCCGGCCTGAACCTCGAACACGAGCCCCTCGGGCGTTGCCCTGGCGACTGTTCCCGGCTGGATGCGCGCGTTCAGGGTCACGCAGCCGAGCGCCTCTCCCGATCCGGCGTCCGTCACCGCGAGCGAGAGCGCCGCCCCGGCCGCCTGCCGCCGCCGCTGCGCGTCGATCCAGGCGAGCGCGCCGGCCTGGTCGACGCCCTTCCCCTCGGCGGCGCACGCCACGTCGCCGTGCTCCCACGGGCGCAGCAGGACGGCGCCGTCGGCCAGCGGAGGGTCGGGATAGGGGAGCCGCGCCGTCAGGCCGCCAGGTGCGTGTCGCCGCGCCCGCCCGCCTCCTGGGCCCGTTCCTCCTCCTCGACGCGGCGGATCTCCGCCTCGACGGCCCGGCGGCTGACACCGAACATCGACGCCGCGACGAGGACGAGGAGCACGCCGGCGACTGCGGAGATGACGATGAGGTACGGCTCGGTCACGGGTCTGGCCTGCCCTTCGCGCTCGCTCGGGAAACCCCTTCACGATAGGTTCCTGGTATGCCCCTCGTGGCCGATACGCCCGCCCCGGGCTTCACGCTTCCGAGCACGAACGGGGGCCCGGTCGCCCTGGCGGAGCTGCTCGCGGCCGGCCCTGCCGCCGTCATGTTCGTGACCGACGACTGCCCAACGTGCGAGCTCACGCTCCGCCGGCTCGCCGCCGTTCGTGCCGACGTGACCCTCGTCTGCGAGGCGCCCCCGGCGGCCGCCTCCCGCCTCGCCGCCAGGACCGGCTTCGCGGGCCGGGTGCTGTCCGAGCCCGTGCCGTACGAGACCTCGCGGGCCTACGGGCTCGAGGCGGTGCCGACGACGGTCGCGATCGCAGCGGACGCCACGGTCATCGAGACCGTGGTCGGCTGGGACGCGGCCGCGCTCTCGGCGCTCCTCGGCGCCGATCTCGGCTCCGGGCCGCCGGCTCGCAAGCCCGGCTGCGCCGCCAAGTCGACCTACGACCCAACCCAGCTTGCCGCCGACGCCGCGACCGGCGACGACGACCCCGAGGCGATGTTCGAGCTCGGCTGGACCGACGGCCTGCCGACGATCGCGCCCACGCCCGAGCGGGTCGCCGCGATGCTCGGCGGCCGCGACCCGGCGGAATCGCTCGGCCCCGTCCCGCCGGGGATGGGCGGGGCGACGCTCGAGCGGGTGGCCGTGTGCGCCGTCCTCGCCGGGTGCCGGCCGGAGCACTTCCCCGTCGTCGAGGCGGCCGTGCGCGCGATGCTCGCCCCCGGGTTCAACCTGCACGGCCAGGCGGTGACGACCCAGCCGGCCGGCCAGATCGCCGTCGTGAACGGGCCGGTGCGGCGGTCGGCGGGCCTCAATGCCGGCATGGGCGCGCTCGGCCCGGGGACGCGCGCGAACGCCACGATCGGCCGGGCGCTGCGGCTGGTCGTCGCCCTCACCGGCGAGGGGATGCCGGGCCGGCTCGACCGCTCGACGCTCGGGCAGCCGGGCAAGGTCGGCACCTGCCTGGCCGAGGACGAGGAGCGCAGCCCGTGGCCGCCGCTCCACGTCGAACGCGGGCTGGCAGCGGACCGGTCTGCCGTCACCCTGCTCGCGGGCGACGCCCCGCTCTCGATCTCCGAGCACCGCAGCAGGACGCCCGAGGAGCTGGCCGCCGCGCTCGGGTGGGGCGCGGCGACGCTCTGGAGCCCGAACTGGTGGCCGATCGGTGCGGCGACGCTCTTCGTCATCTGCCCCGAGCACGCCGACACGCTCGCGGCGGGCGGGTGGAGCAAGGACGACGTCCGCCGGGCGATCTGGGAGGCGGTGCAGCGGCCGGCCCGCGAGCTCCGTCATGGCGAGTTCACGGCCCATGTGGCGGGAGCGCCTGACGCCGAGCTCGTGCCCAAGTGGAACTCGCCTGACGACATCCTGCTCGTGGTCGCCGGCGGCGAGGCCGGCCGCTTCTCCGCCGTCTTCGGCCCCTGCGTCGGCATGGACTGGTCCCCCGTCACCCTGGAGGTGCGATGCGCTACGTGAGCCCCTACGACCCCGCCGCCCGCACGCCCGTCCCGCCCGCGCCGCGGCCGGACGCGCTCGCCGGGCGCACCGTCGCCCTGCTCGACATCTCGAAGAACCGCGGCGCGGAGTTTCTCGACCGGGTCGAGCGACACGTCCGCGAGCGGGGCGCCGAGGTCGAGCGGTACGCCAAGCCGCTCTTCTCCCGCCCGGCGGACGGCGAGCTGATCGAGCGGATCGCCGCCCGCGCCGACCTCGCCGTCGAGGGCCTCGCCGATTGAGGCTCGTGCGTGTCGTGCAGTGTGCACGACCTGGTGCGGCTGGAGCGGCTCGGCGTGGCCACCGCCGGGGTGGGCACCGAGCCGTTCGCGGACGAGGCGCTCGAGCAGGCGGCGCTGCTCGGCATGCCCGGCTACCGGATGGTGTGGGTGCCACACCCGGTCCAGCTCCTGACCCCCGAGGAGCTCGACGGGCGGGCGGACGCGGCGATCGCGCCGATCCTCGCACGGTTGCTGGCAGATGGTTCGACCGCTAAATTTTCGTAATCGAATGAATACTCCGGCCACCCTCCCCGATCGCGACGCGACCCGCCACGCGGTGCTGCGCGACGTGCGCCGTGTGACCCGGCTGGCCCAGGCCCACGGCGACCGCATCGCCCGCCGCCACGGGATGACGATGCAGCAGTGGGCGCTCCTCCGCCGGCTGCACTGCTGCTCCGGCCCGGCCGAGCAGCGCGAGCTCTGCTGCGCCTTCGGCGTGACGCCGCCCACGCTCACCGCGCTGATCGACTCGGCCGAGGAGCGGGGCTGGATCCGCCGCATCCCGCACCCGGACGACCGCCGCCGGCGCCGCATCGAGCTGACGGACGCAGGCGCCGAGGCGATCGCAGCGGTGCCCCACCTGGGCCGCGAGGTCGACGACGCGATGACCGAGGGCTTCTCCGAGCGCGAGCTCGACCGGATGGCCGCGCTCCTGCGGCGGGCGGCCGAGAACCTGCGTGAGGCGGCTCCGTGAGCCGGGGGAACGGCCGGCGCATCGTCCGGCTCTTCCGCCCCTATCGCCTCCGGCTCTCCTGGCTCCTCACGATGATCCTGTTCTCGGCCGCGCTCGGCGTCGTGCCGCCGTTCCTGCTGCGCGACCTGCTGAACAACGTGCTCTCACGGGGCGCGGCGCTCGACACCGACCGGCTCGCGATCCTCGTCGCCGGCATGGTCGCGATCCCGATCATCACCCAGGCGATCGGCGTCGCCCAGACCTGGCAGTCGAACCTGGTCGGCCAGCAGGTCATGCACGACCTGCGCGCCGCCGTCTACCGCCACCTCCAGCGGCTGTCGCTCGCGTTCTTCACGCGCACGCGGACGGGCGAGGTGCAGTCGCGGATCGCGAACGACATCGGTGGCGTGCAGACGGTCGTCACGACGACCGCGACCTCCGTCGTCTCCAACGTGACCACCGTCGCCACCACCTCGGTCGCCATGGTCCTGCTCGACTGGCGGCTCTCGATCGCAGCCTTCGCGCTGCTGCCGGTGTTCGTGCTCATGACCCGCCGGATCGGGCAGAAGCGGCGCGCGCTCACCTCGACGATGCAGGGCACGCTCGCCGACATCTCGACGCTCGTCGAGGAGTCGCTCTCGGTGTCGGGCGTCCTGCTCGCGAAGACGATGGGCCAGACCGACGAGCTGACCGACCGCTTCGTCGCCGAAAGCCGGCTGCTGGCCGACCTCGAGCAGCGCTCGCGGATGGCCGGGCGGTGGGTGATGGGGTCGATCCAGGCGACCTTCGCGGTCATGCCCGCGCTGATGTACGGCGTCGCCGGCTACCTGCTCTCGACCGGCGGGCCCGAGATCTCGATCGGCACCCTGGTCGCGTTCACGACCCTGCAGACGCGGCTCTTCTTCCCGGTCTCGTCCCTGCTCTCCGTGCAGACCGACGTCCAGTCGTCGCTCGCCCTGTTCGATCGCGTGTTCGAGTACCTCGACCTGCCGGTCGACATCGACGAGCGGCCCGACGCCATCGCGCTCGACCGGGCCGACGTGCGTGGGCGGGTCGAGTTCGACGACGTCAGCTTCGGCTACGACCCCGACGCGGCGCCCATCCTGGAGGGCATCTCCTTCGTGGCCGAGCCGGGGAGCAAGATCGCGGTGGTGGGGGAGACCGGCTCCGGCAAGACGACGCTCGGCTACCTGGTCGCGCGCCTCTACGACGTCGGATCGGGCGCCGTGCGGATCGAGGGGGCCGACGTGCGCGATCTGACGTTCGACTCGCTGCGCAGCATCGTCGGCGTCGTCTCGCAGGAGACCTACCTCTTCCACGGCACGGTGCGTGAGAACCTGGCGTTCGCCCGCCCCGGCGCGACCGACGCCGAGATCGAGGCCGCGGCCCGCGCCGCCCAGATCGACGACCACCTGCGCTCGCTGCCCGAGGGCTACGACACGGTCGTCGGCGAGCGCGGCTACCGCTTCTCCGGCGGCGAGAAGCAGCGGTTGGCCATCGCCCGGGCCGTGCTCCGCGACCCGGCCGTGCTCGTGCTCGACGAGGCCACGAGCTCGCTCGACGTCGAGACCGAGCGGCTGGTGCAGGACGCGCTCGACGACCTCAGCCAGGGCCGCACGAGCATCGTGATCGCCCACCGCCTCTCCACGGTGCGCGACGCCGATCTGATCCTCGTGCTCGACCACGGCCGCATCGTCGAGCGGGGCACGCACGCCGACCTGGTGGCGCTCGGGGGGCGCTACTCGGCGCTGGTCGAGCGCGACGCCGTCGTGGCGTAGCGCGGCCGGGACGCGGCGGTGTCCGTCCTCCACCGCTACGGCCGCGACCCGAGCCAGGTCGCCGACCTCCATCTCCCGGATGGCGGCGGCCCCTGGCCGGTGGCCGTCGTGCTGCACGGCGGCTTCTGGAGGGAGCGCTACGACCGGTCGCTGATGGATGCGCTCTGCGCCGACCTGGCCGCGCGCGGCTGGGCCGCCTGGAATCTGGAGTACCGCCGCATCGCCGGCGGCCGCGGCGGCTGGCCGGCCACGTTCGACGACGTCTCGGCCGGGATCGATCTGCTGGCCGATGTGCAGGCGGCCGGCGCGCCATTTGACACCCGCCGCGTGGTGACGATCGGCCATTCCGCCGGCGGCCACCTCGCGCTCTGGGCGGCGACCCGCGTCCGCCCCCGCGTCCCGGTGACCGCCGCCGTCGGGCAGGCGGCGGTGAGCGACCTCGCC
>JBKPMQ010000401.1:0-9137 GCA_046732235.1 Actinomycetota bacterium | reverse complement strand
GCCCCGGCGAGACGAACCCGTGCCGCAGCGGCGAGACGACGAACGCGACGCCCGCGTCGTCCGGGCCGTGGCCGCCCGGCGCCGGCACGGTCGCCTCGACCCGGCGGAGCGCCATGTGCGTGCGCCGCGCCTCGCCCAGGTGGGCGAAGCAGACCAGCACCCGGTAGCCGGCCCGCACCAGCGCGCGCAGCTCGTTCTCGGCCTCGGCGATGCCGGTCGACGCGAGCGCCGGCAGCTGCGACTCGAACTGGAACGGCTGGCCCAGGGGCATCTCCTCGAGCGCCGGCACCGACTCGACCAGATCGGTGACCGCGTCGGGCTGGACGTAGCCGCGCCCGCGCGCCGCCGGGTCGCGCAGCCACTCGGCGACCTCCGCGTGGGCGCTCTCGATCGCGGCCGCGAGGTCGCCGGGGTTCCGGGCGACGACGGCCGCACCGGCCACCAGTTCGGGGCCGAGCGGCACGAGCCCCTCGGGGACATCGGCGCCGGCGTCGTCCTCGTCGCGCCCCCAGCTGGTGTGCTCCGGGTCGCGCCCGGCGTGCTCGGCGGCCGGGTGGATCAGCACCCGTTCGAGGTCGCGCAGCGATCGCTGGGTGAAGGCGGAGAAGGCGGAGAGCCGCTCGATCTGGTCGCCGAAGAACTCGACGCGGACCGGCTCGCGACCGGTGGTCGGGAACACGTCGACGAGGCCGCCCCGGACCGAGAACTGGCCGCGCTCCTCGACCGAGTCGGCACGCTCGTAGCCGGCGTCCGCGAGCGCCGAGACCAGGTCGTCGAACGGCAGCTCCTCGCCCAGCCGCAGCTCGACGGGCGCCGGCCGGCGGCCGGGCGGGTCCATTCGCTCGATCAGCGCGTCGGCCGAGACGGCGACGAGACCTCCGCGAGCGAGCGCGTCGAGCGCCCGGTAGCGCTCGCCGACCAGGTGGGGCGCCGGGTCGAGGCCGCTCCCCCAGCCGACCCCGCGCGAGGGCAGAAAGGCGGCGGTGTCCGGCGGCAGGAACGCGGCAGCGGACTCGGCCAGCGAGCGGGCGGCGTCGTCGTCGGCGCAGACGACCGCGAGCGCGCGCGGCTCGAGCCCCTCGCGCGAGTGCCACAACGCGGCGACCACGGCGGGCAGGATGGGCTCGGACACCCGCGCCCGGGTGATGCCGGCCGCCGTGCGGCGCGCGTAGGCGGCGAACGACTCGTCGCCGAGCAGGTAGGCGAGAGCCAGCTCGGCCCCCGCAAGGGGGCCGTCCACCTGCTGCTCCAAGCCGTCCACATGCGCATGGTAGGCTCCGTGCCGCCATGCCGACGGAGGTCTTCTGGTGCGCCGCCTGATCGTCTCGCTGTACGTCTTCGCGCTCATGCTCGCACTGCCTGTCGCGGCCTTCGCGCAGGCCGCGGACAGCCAGAACGAGGGCAAGCCGACCGGGCATGACTGGACGATCACCACGATCTTCTTCATCGCGCTCTCCATCCCGGCGCTGCTCGGGCTCCTGACGCTGATCGACATCGCCCGTGGCAAGCACACCCAGCGCCACGACTGACGCCTTCCTGGCGGAGCTCTACGAGCTGCTCCGCATCGAATCGGTGTCGAGCGACGGCGCCCATCCCACCGAGCTGCGCGCGGCGGCGGACTGGATCGCCGACCTGATCGGCGGCGGGGCGACCGTCACGGCGAACCACGGAAACCCGCTGGTCGACGGGCTCATCCCCGCCTCGCGGCCGGGCGCACCCACCGTCATCGCCTACGGCCACTACGACGTGCAGGCCGTGGGGCCCAGGGAGCTGTGGGACAGCGATCCGTTCGAGCCGGAGGTGCGCGACGGCTGGATCCACGCCCGCGGCGTGACCGACGACAAGGGGAACTTCTTCGCCGTCCTGCGGGCGGCCCTCGACCTGGCCGCGGCCGGCGAGCTGGGCGTGAACGTGCGGGTGCTGGCGGACGGCGAGGAGGAGATCGGCGGCCACTCCGTCATCCATCACCTCGCGGCCGTCGAGGGCGACTTCGGCGCCGCCGTGATCTTCGACGGCAGCATGGTCGACGCGCAGCGGCCCGCGATCACGACCGGCCTGCGCGGCCTGGCCGGAGCCCAGCTGCGGCTCCGCACCGGCCGCCGGGCGCTGCACTCGGGCCTGTACGGCGGCGCGGCCGCGAACGCCGTCCACGACCTGCACCGCGTGCTCGCGCGGCTGATCGACCTGCCGGACGCCTTCTCCGCGGGCATCGCGCCGGTGACCGACGCCGAGCGGGCGGCATGGGCGCAGCTCCCCGCCGGCGACGACCTCCTCCGCGAGGCGGGCGCGATCCCCGCCGACCCGGCCGCCGGGAGCGAGTTCTACGAGCGCACGGGCGCCCGCCCGTCGCTCACGGTGCACTCCGTCGGCGCCGGCGATCCCGGCCTGCACAAGACGAGCATCCAGCAGGAGGCGCGCGCGTCCGTCTCCCTGCGGCTGGCCCCGGGCCAGGACGCCGAGGCGATGTCGGCGCTCTTCGAGCGCACGCTGCGGGAGGCGTGCCCCGCCGGCGCGACGCTCGACGTCGAGATGTGGCCCCCAGCCCAGCCGGCCTGGATGGACCCGGAGCAGCCGGTGCTCCGGCTCGGCTTCGACGCGATCGAGCGCGCGACCGGTGTGCGGCCGCTGGCCGTGCGCTCCGGCGGCACGATCCCGGTCGCGGCGGCGTTCGCCGGGCGCGGGATCCCGACGATCCTGTCCGGCTTCGGCACCGACGACGACAACATCCACTCGCCCAACGAGCGCATGGAGCTGCGCCGGCTCGACTGGGCGTACGCGTCGGCGCGCGAGATCTTCCGGTCGCTGCCCGGGATCGTTTAGATGGTTTCAGACGTGGGCGAGCACGCGGTCGAGCGGCCGCGGCACCTGCGCGAGATCGAGCGCTTCGACGAGCAGCCGCGCGTAGCGGATCTTGCGGCTGCCGCCGCTGCCCATGAACCGCCGCAGCTGTTCCTCCGGCGGCCGTCCCCGCCACGGCGCCTGCTTCTGCAAGGTGCGGAACGACCCGAGCTCACCCTGCGCCGCCACCACCCGCTCCACCGATTCGACGCCGACGGCGCGGATCAGCTCGTCCTCCAGGTCGACGACGCACACGTAGAAGCCCAGCCGCTCCATGCCCGCGCGGCTCAGGTTGTGGCCGTGGCCGGCGCGCTCGAGCGCGCGGCGGAAGTGCGCCTCCTCGCCGGCGTCGCAGAGACCGGCCAGCCTGACGCCGGAGCGGCCGGGGCGGAACCGCCGCAGAACCCGGTCGATCGCCTGCGCGCCTCCGATCGGGAGGACGGCGATGCAGTCGGCCTGGAGGTCGCGGCCACGACGCTCGGCGAGCGCCTCCACCGCCCGTTGGTCGCTGACGCCCTCCACCAGGATGACCCCGCGGGGATCCACCCGGGCATGTTCGCAGCCGGCCGTACATCCCCCGCCCACGTTGCGTCCGTTTCTTGACGGTGGGGCCTTTACTCCGTCCGCGGTTCTCGATACGCTTCCGCCCCAATGCGGACGGCGACGCGGGGAATGAGCGAGTACCAGGTGCGCGCGCACCTATACGACCCGCCCGAAGGCGTCCGCCGCCTCGACTCCAAGCTCGCCTGCTGGCGGATCGCGAACGCCGCCCACATGCGCGGCGAGGAGATGCGGCGGGCGTTCGAGTCGCGCCTCGACAGGCGCACGCCGGACGTCGTCGCCGCCCCCGCGGGCTCCGAGAAGGGGCCGCGCATCCGCCTGATCGCCTAGCCATGCAACCGCACGGGGCCAGGCCCCGCGAGGCGGGGTTTGGCCCCGGTTCTCTGCCTACGACTGGTCGCTCACACCGCGCGTCGCCCGGTAGCCGGCGTACGCGCCGGCCCCGATCACGCCCACGCTGAGCATGGCCCGGCGCCAGCGGCGCCGGCGCTTCGGCTTGGGCGACTGCGCCGCCTCATAGCCGGCGGCCATCGCCGCGGCCGCCCGGCGTAGCTCGGACCAGAGCTTCTCGTCGGTGAACGCGCCCGCCAGGTCGTCCGACCCGCGCAGGCGATCCCGGGCTGAGGTCAGCGCATCGCGCGTCTCATCCATGTGGTTCCGAAGGCGTGGATCGTCCCTGGCATCCCGCGCCTTGCGGACGATGTCGGGCGCGGCCCGGCCGATCTTGACGGCCGTTGCCGTGCGCTTCGGGTGACGGGCAAGCGTCATGCCGATGCGCGCCGCCTTGCGCGGATGCCTGCGGACGAGCCAGAGGCCGGCTTTCGATCCGGTGCTCATGCGAAAGACCATACCCGCCCGCCGCGGCACGGGAAACGCGGTCACAAAGGCCCGGCGCCGTTGAAGCGCTGCATGGCCTCGTCGACGCCCTCGCGGATGACGACGCGCGTGCAGTCGGCGCCCCGGGTGACGAGCGCGTCGACGTCGACGTCGGGCGGGAACGGCCGCAGCACCCAGTCGGCCACCGGCTGGCGCTCGCCCCGCTCGGGCCGGCCCACCCCGATCCGCACCCGCACGAAGTCCGCGGTGCCGAGCGAATCGCGCAGCGAGCGCAGGCCGTTGTGGCCGGCGAGGCCGCCGCCCGACTTGGCCCGGACGTCGCCGAGCTCGAGGTCGATCTCGTCGTGGACGACCACGAGCGCGTCCGGCTCCAGCTTGTAGAACCGCAGCGCCGCCGCGACGCTGCGGCCGGACACGTTCATGTACGTGCGCGGCTGGAGGAGCGCGAGCCGCACGTCGCCGTTGCGGCCCTCGGCCACGCGGCCGGAAAACTTGCTCCTCCAGCCCAGCGACCACTCCTCGGCCAGCCGGTCGGTGACCATGAAGCCGAGGTTGTGCCGCGTGGCGGCGTACTCCGGGCCCGGGTTCCCGAGCCCGACCACGAGGACGTCCAGCGACGGGCCGAAGTCGCGCCGTCCGAGGCGCACCCCGCGCGCCGCCTACTCGGAGCTCGGCTCCTCGGCCGGGGCCGGGGCCTCGCCCTCCTCGCCCTCGGCCGCGCCCTCCTCGCCCGCCTCGGCGGCAGCCTCCGCAGCCGCGGCGGCCTCCGCCTCGGCCTCGGCTTCCGCCTCGAGCTCGGCCTCGGTCTTGAGCTCCTCCTCGGACACCGGCGCGGCGATCGTCGCGAGCACCGTGCCCTCCGGGTCGTCGGTGAATGTGATGCCGTTCGGCGGCGTGATGTCGGCGAGCCGGATCGACTGCCCGATCTCGAGCGTGCCGACGTCGACGGTGATCGCGTCGACCAGGTCGGCGGGGAGCGCCTCGACGTGCAGCTCGTGCGTCGGCTGGCTGAGCGCGCCGCCCATGTTCACGCCCTCGGCGTGGCCCTCGAGGTGCACCGGGATGGCGGTGTTGATCTTCTGGTCGAGCCGGATCTCGTGCAGGTCGACGTGGATGACGCGGTCGCGCACGGGATCGAGCTGGAACTCCTTGATGAGCGCCGGCCGGGACCTCTTCCCGTCGATTGTCACGTCGAAGATCGTGTGCATGCCGTGGCCGACCGCCTGGCGCAACGTGCGGGCGTTGATCGTGATCGCCTCGGTCTCGGCCTTCTGTGAGTAGATGACGCCCGGGATGTCGCCCGCGGCGCGCATCGCCTTCGCATCCTTCGTGCCGCGGCCCTCGCGCAGCCGCACCTCAAGCTTGACTCGCTCCATGTCTTATCTCACCGCCGGTTCGTCGATCGGGGATCAGAACAGCTGATTCCCGCCGTGGAAAAGCCCCGACACGGAATCGTCGTTGAAGACGTTGCAGATGGTATCAGCCAGAATTGGCGCCACGGACAGCACCTGCACCTTCTCCGGGCGGCTGAGCGGGTTGATCGGGATGGTGTCCGTGACGACCACCTTCTCGAACACGCTCTTTTCGAGCCGCTCGAGCGCCGGGCCGGAGAAGACCGCGTGGGTCGCGCAGGCAAACACCCGCGTCGCCCCCTCCTCCGTGAGCGACACGCCGCCCGCGCACAGCGTCCCGGCGGTGTCGATCATGTCGTCGAGCAGGATGCAGACCTTCCCGCGGACGCGGCCGATCACGTTCGTGACCTCGGCCTCCTGGTGGCCCGGGCGCTCCTTGGTGATCAGGGCCAGCCCGCCGCCGAGCATCTCGGAGAACTTCTTGGCCAGCTTCACCCGGCCGGCGTCGGCCGACACGACGACCACGTCCTCGGGGTCGACGTCGAGGAGGTCGTTGAAGTGCCCCGCCAGCATCGGGGCGGCGGTCATGTGGTCGACGGCGCCGTCGAAGAAGCCCTGCAGCTGGCCGGCATGCAGGTCCATCGTCAGCACCCGGTCGACGCCCGCCGCGGCCAGCATGTCGGCCACGAGCTTGGCCGTGATCGGCTCGCGCGGCATGCTCTTCTTGTCCTGGCGGCCGTACGGGTACCAGGGCATGACCGCGGTGATCCGCCTGGCCGACGCGAGCCGGGCGGCCTGGGCCATGATCATGAGCTCCATGAGCGAGTCGTTCGTCGGCGACGAGCACGACTGCACGATGAACGTGTCCGCGCCCCGGATCGACTCCTCGTAGCGGACGTAGACCTCGCCGTTCGTGAACGTCTTCAGCAGGACGCCGCCGAGCTCGATCCCGATCCGCTCGGCGATGCGCTCGCCGAGATCCGGGTTCGAGCGGCCGCTGAAGAGCATGAGCCGCTTGTGCGGCGCCCGCTCCATCCAGCTCGCGTGGTCGGCCGCGCTCATGCTGGCCGTCGACATGCCGGCCGCCGGGAAGAGCGGCATGTGGGTCTCGAGACTAACCGCGCTTTCGTCGTCCATATCCCTCGATGTTCTTCTGGTGGGCACGGGCAACGGCAAGCGCGTCCGGGGGAACGTCGTCGGTGATGACTGATCCCGCCGCTGTCCACGCGCCGTCTCCGATCGTCACGGGTGCGACGAAGACATTATCGGAGCTGGTGTGGACGTCCTTGCCGATCGTCGTCCGATGCTTGGCGCGGCCATCGTAGTTTGCGGTGATCGCGCCCGCGCCGATGTTGGTTCCCTCCCCGATGGAGGCGTCGCCGATGTAGGAGAGATGCGGCACCTTCACGCCGGCCGCGAGCTGCGAGTTCTTGATCTCGACGAACGTCCCCGCCTTGGCGTCGCCGGCCAGCTCGGCCCCCGGGCGCAGGTAACAGAACGGCCCCACGCTGGATCCCGGGCCGACGGTCGCATCGATCAGGACGGCGTGCGGCCCGATCCTGGCGCCGGCGGCGACGTGCGTGGCGCCGCGCAGGACGGTGAACGGCTCGATGGTCGCGTCCGGCGCGAGCGTGACCGTGGGCTCGATCCAGGTCGACACCGGGTCGACGATCGTCACGCCGGCCAGCATGTGGGCGAGGTTGATGCGGTCGCGCAGGATCGCCGACGCGGCGGCGAGATCGGCGCGGGTGTTGATCCCGAGGGCGACGGTGGGGTCGTCGTGCAGGTGGCCGGCGACCGTGTGGCCGTCGCCGACGAGCAGGCCGACGACGTCGGTCAGGTAGAGCTCGCCCTGGTCGTTCGCCGTCGAGAGCCGCTCGAGCGCGGGCCAGAGCAGGTCGGTGCGGAACACGTAGATGCCCGAATTGACCTCGGTGAGCGTCCGCTCCTCGGGCGAGGCGTCGCGGAGCTCGACGATCCGCTCGACGCTCCCGTCCGGGCCGCGGACGATGCGGCCGAAGTCGGCTCCGATCGTGGCGGTGCGCGTGAGGGTCAGCACCGCGGCGGCCGAGCCGGCCTCCGCCCGTGCGGCCGCGAGGTCGTGCAGGCTGGCCGGGTCGGTGAGGGGGTGGTCACCGTTCATCACGAGAACGTCGCCGGCGAACGCCTCGAGGGCGCTCCGCGCACTGCGGGCGGCGTCGCCCGTGCCGAGCGGCTGCTCCTGGGTCGCCGCCTCGACGCCCTCCGGCAGGATGGCGCGGACGTCATCGCTGCCCGCGCCGACGACCACGATCGTACGGGCGGGCTCGAGCGCGGCGGCCGCCGCGAGCCCCCACGCCAGCACCGGGCGACCGCAGGCCGGGTGGAGCAGCTTGGGCGTGGCCGACTTCATCCGCGTCCCCCGGCCTCCGGCCAGGATCACGCATGCGAGCGGCGGGGTGGTCATGTCGTTGGGGCGGTCGGTGCTTGAAGCTGGGGCGCCTGGATTCGAACCAGGGATCACGGGACCAAAACCCGTTGCCTTACCACTTGGCCACGCCCCACCGGGCGCGCCTGCCGGGCCGTGCGAGTATATCGGGCAGCGGGCCGGCCGGGCCCCGCAGAAGCCCGCCGGGCTCAGCCGCCGCCGGCGGCCTCGTGGACGGCATCCTCGACCTGCTCGGTCGAGACCAGCTCGAGCACCCGCCCAGCCCGGGTGGTCAGCCCCGAGCGGCCCACCGGCACGGCCGGGGGCCGCACCGCCGCGGCCCGCGGTCGGCGAGCAGCGCGAGCAGCAGATGCTCGGTTCCGACGTAGCCGGCGTGCACGCCGCCCGCATCTTCCCGGGCGCGCTCGAGCAGCGCCCGAGCGTCGCGGCTGCGGCGCTTCGCCACGAGGCCTCGCTACCTGCGCATGCGGTCGCCCAGCATCACGAGCGCGAGGACGATGAGGAGCAGCGAGCCTACGATGAAGAACATGGCCGTTGCGACGTACACGAACGGCAAGACGAGGCCGCCGATCGCCTGGGCCATGACCACGATCCACAGCGGCCGCCGGATCGCCTCTGGCAGGCGGTGGCGCACGTTCAGGTAGCCGACCACCGCGAGCACGCCGATCACCATCAGGAGGAGGCGATGGCCGGTCGCCCACGCGAACACCGCCTCGGCCAGGCCGAGGACGACGGCGATGCGCAGGCTGTGCTGGTGGAGCCAGCGAGTCGGGGAGCGGCGCTCGCGCGGTTCGACCGTGAGCGTGTCCCCGGAGATGTTCCAGTTGGACATTCGGAAAATCATACCGGAGAGGCCGCAAACGACCGGGGAATCCGGGCCGCCGCCGCGTCCGCCTCGTCGCGGTGCCGGAAGAGCCCGAACGCCGTCGGGCCCGACCCGGACACGATCGCCGCCAGGGCGCCCGCCCGCCGCAGCGCGGCCAACGCCTCCCCGGCCTCCGGCCGCAGCCGCAGCACGGCCGGCTCGAGGTCGTTGGCCATGAGCGCCGCCACGTCCTCGACCCGGCGCACGGTGTGCATCGCCCGCACGAGGTCACCTTCGACGGCGCGGAAGACCGGGT
>JBKPMQ010000400.1:0-12210 GCA_046732235.1 Actinomycetota bacterium | reverse complement strand
GCAGAGCCCGCGCCCGGCGGCGATCGTGTCGTCGGCGTGCTGGGCGAACGAGTCGTCCTCGGCGACGACGGCGGCGACTCCGCCCTGGGCCATGTAGGAGTTGGACGCCTGCAACGAGCCCTTCGTCGCCAGCACGACGCTCGCCCCGCTGCGGGCGGCCTCGAGAGCCGCGTAGAGGCCTGCGAGGCCCGCGCCCAGGACGAGCACGTCGGTGCGGACGGGGGTGGCGGAAGCCATTGGGCTTGATATTAGCCTAAGTGACTAAAACTCGCGTGGGAATGCCGCCCGCCCGCCCGTCGTTCTCATTGAAGCGATGCTCCTCCTGACTGATACGCTCGCAAGGATGGCTTCCTCCGATCCGCCTCCCGGCGGCCCTGCGGCAACCGCCGGCCGCGACCGCGCCCGGTTCGAGGAGGAGGCGCTGAGCCACGCGGAGCACCTGTACCGCATCGCGCTTCGCCTCACCGGCAGCCCCCAGGCCGCCGAGGACCTCGTCCAGGACACCTACCTGCGTGCGTTCCGCGGGTGGCAGAGCTACAAGCCGGGAACGAACCTGGCCGCCTGGCTGGCGACGATCATGCGCAACGCCAACCTCGACGAGCTGCGCCGCCAGAGCCGCCGTCCGGTGCAGGAGCCGCTCGACGATGACGGCGACTACTACCTCTACAACCGGCTGGCCGAGTCGAGCCCGCAGCCCCAGGACGAGGTGCTGGCGCGGCTCTCGGGCACGGCCATCGTGTCGGCGCTGGGCGAGCTGCCCTCCAACTTCCGCGAGGTGGTGGTGCTCGTCGACGTCGGCGACTTCTCCTACGCCGACGCGGCCGGCATCCTCGGCATCCCGATCGGCACGGTCATGTCGCGCCTCTACCGCGGCCGGCGGCTGCTGAAGCGGGCCCTCGCCGACCGGGCCGGGGAGGGGGAGGCGGCATGAGCGCCGATCCCTGCCGCGGAGCCGAAAGCCTGCTGCAGCCGTACCTCGACCGCGTCTTGACCGAGACGGAGGTTGCCCGGATCGACGGCCACCTGAAGGAGTGCAGCTACTGCAGCGACCGTTACGTCTTCGAGCGCAGCCTGCGCAGCGCGGTCAAGACGTGCTGTTGCGAGGAGCCGGTACCGGACGGGTTCGTCGAGCGGCTCCGCCGGCGCTGCTCCGATCAGGCGTAGTCGACGTCGCCCGGCGGGTCGAGGTCGCGGCAGTCGACGGTCTCCGCGGGCAGGCCCCGCACGGGGCGCTCGCCGTGGCCGGGGATCTCGCCGAAGCGCGACCGCGGGATCAGCACGGGGTGCGAGCGGCCCTGGCCGTAGTCCGCCGCCCGGATCGCCTCGTCGCCGGTCTCGGCGGCCGCGAGCACGCGCTCGACCGCGCGCGGATCGAGGCCCGGCCCGTCGCCGAGCACCACCAGGGCCCACTCCGCCGCCTCCGGCAGCGCCTCGAGCCCCGCATGCAGGGAGGCGGCCTGGCCCGCGTCCCAGCGGTCGCAGACCACCGGCCGCGCGCCCTGCAGGTCGACGCGCTCGAGGATCGTGCCCGCCCGCGCGCCCAGCACGACGACCCGCTCCTCGGGGCCGGTCATGGCGAGCGTTCGCAGCACCCGCTCGAGCATCGGCCGCCCGTCGATCTCGTGCAGCTGCTTCAGGCCGCCGAAGCGCCGGCCCTCGCCGGCCGCCAGCACAACCGCGGCGATCACACGTCCTGGACGAGGGCGTCGGCGATCTGCAGCAGGCGCATCGCGGAGCGCGTGTAGGTGCGGCTCGTCGTCTCGTCCTCGGCGGCGACGCCCTCCGCCCAAAGCTCCTGCACGGCCTCGAGCAGCTCGGCCACGTCGGCCAGCTCACCGGCCCCGTCGGTGTCGCAGGCGCGCAGCGCGAGCCCGAGCGCCCCGGGCCCGTCGGGCAGCCGAGACCACATGAGCGTCTGCGTCATCACGAGGTAGTCGTGGATGCGCAGCCGCTGCAGCGGCATCAGCCGCTCGCGCTGCATCAGCGGCGGCGTCAGCGCCGGCGCCGGCTCGCCCCTGCAGGCGCGGTCGGCGTTGTCCCAGAACATCGCCCGGATCTGCTCCTCGCTCGCCCCGGCCCGCCGCAGAACCAGCAGGAGGGCGAACCGCGCCGTCGCCGGCATCCCGTACGGGGCGTCGCTCGCGAACAGGATCTGCTCGGGCGACGCGGACGCGAACAGCGTGCGCAGGTCGGTGGTGCTCCAGACCGACGTGTCGTACAGGACGTTCGGGTGGGCGACGAGCTCGCGCGCGATCTGCTCGAGGTCTGCGATCGCGGCGTGGGCGAGGATCAGCTGGGCGCCGGTGTGGCGCTCGACCAGGATGCGCAGGTCGTCGGCGATGGGCGGCAGGCCGCGGCCGGCGTGGATCAGGATCGGCACCCGCCGCTCGGACGCGAGCTCGAAGACCGGGTTCAGGCCCTTCGCGCCGAAGTCGAAGAACTGCGCCCGCGGGTGCAGCTTGATGCCGCACGCCCCCGCGTCGAGGCAGCGCTCGGCCTCGGCGATCGGGTCCTCGGTCAGGTCGAGGCGGCAGAACGGGACAAGCATCCCCTCCGAGGCGGCCGCCCACCCCATCACGCGGTCGTTGGGCACGCGGTAGGCCGGGCGACGCTCGGGGTCGTTCAGCGGGAACGTGAACGCGCGCTCGACGCCCTGCGCGCGCATCATCGTGATGAGCTCCTCGGGCGTCTGGGTGAACCCGTCCTCGTCGACGCCGAGGTGGGTGTGCGCGTCCCACACGCGGAGTGCGGACGGGGCCAGGTTGCCGTTGAGGTCGAGATGCCGGTGAAGCACCTCGTCGAAACGCGCGGTGGGCACGGCCGAACGCTACCAGCGGAAATCCGCCGAAGTGCTACGTTCTGCCGATGCCAGACTCCCGCCTGATCTACGCAGATTCCCTCCGCGACCCCGACCTCTTCGTCGCCACCGGGATCTCGGTCGTCGACCCGTTCACCTACGTTGAGACGGACGGCAAGCGCGTCATCGTCACGTCCGAGCTGGAGGCCGACGCCGCCCGGCGCAACTCGAGCGCCACCGACGTCTGGACCGGCTCTGAGTTCGGCGCCCGCGAGCTCGTCAAGGGCGGCATGAGCCACGAGCAGGCGTCGCTCGAGGTCGTCCGCCGCGCGCTCGAGAAGCTGGGCGTGCGCCAGGTGACCGTGCCGCCGTCGTTCCCGCTCGAGCTGGCCGACTACCTGCGCGGCCACGGCCTGACCGTGCAGGCCGACCGCACGCCCTTCGAGATGCGCCGGCGGGTGAAGGACGAGCGCCAGCTCGAGGGCATCCGGGCGGCCCAGAAGGCCACCGAGGTCGCCTTCGCGCGCGCCGTCGAGGTGCTCGGCGGATCCTCGCCGGGCAACGACGGGCTCGTGTTCGAGGGCGAGACGCTGACGGCCGAGCGGCTGACGGCCGAGCTCGAGGATGTCCTGCGCGCCCACGGCTGCGAGGGCGAGCCGCCGCTCGTCGGCAACGGGCCCACCGGCGCGAACGTCCACGAGCACGGCAAGGGCCCGATCCGGCCGCACGAGTCGGTGATCATCGACATCTTCCCCCGCCACGTCGCCAGCCGCTACCACGCGGACATGACCCGCACGTTCTGCTTCGGCGACGCGCCGGAGCAGCTGCGGCACATGCACGCCACGGTGTACGAGGCCCTGCGGGCGAGCGAGGAGCGGATCGCCGCGGGTGTGAACGGCAAGGCCGTCTGGGAGGTCGCGTGCGACGCCATCGAGGCCGGGGGATACCGCACGACCCGCGGCCTGGCCGACGGCGAGACGCTCGACGAGGACTTCTTCCACGGCCTCGGGCACGGCGTCGGCGTCGAGGTGCACGAGGCGCCGAATCTCGGCCTCGCCGGCGACGATCTGCTCGTGGGCGACGTCGTCACCATCGAGCCGGGCGTCTACCGCAAGGGCTTCGGCGGCATCCGGCTCGAGGATCTCGGCGTCGTCCGCGAGGGCGGCTGCGACATCCTCACGAGCTTCCCGTACGACCTCGAGATCCGGCCCTAACCGCCGTCGTAGACGACGATCCCGTCGACCCGCGGGTGGGTGGCCATGCGCCGCACCCACTCCTCGACCCGGGGATGCCCGCCCTCGAGCGCGAGGTTGTCGGCCAGGATGCGGTGGAAGCGCTCGTCGTCGTCCTCCTTGATCCACAGGCCGTATTTCAGGAACGGGAAGGCGGCGCAGTCGGCGGCCGTGATCGAGTCGGACATCAGGTATTCGCGGCCGGCGAGCAGCGACTCGAACACGTCCAGGGTCGAGCGCAGCTCCTGCTCGAGCGCCGCGATGCGGACGTGGTCGGGGTTGCAGCCGCCGAGCTCGGCCTCGATCGCGTTCGGCGGCACCTTCCAGACCCGGTTGAACCAGTCGACGAACACCTCCACCTCGGCCCGGCGGGCCGGATCGGCCGGGTAGAGCGGCGGATCGGGGAAGCGGCGTTCGAGGTGCTCGATGATCCGGGTCGAGTCCGCGACGGTGAACCCGTCGTCGTCGAGCACCGGCACGAGATCCTGCCCGCTCGCCTCGCGGACCGCCGAGCGGTCGGCCGGGTCGCACATGACGACTTCGGCGGTTAGCCCCTTGTGGCCCAGGGCGAGCCCGACCCGCTCGACGGTCGTCGTGTAGGGGATCGCGTAGAGGCGCAGGCCTCCGCTCACACCGTCATGAGCTCGAGGAAGTGGGCGTCGTCGTCGAACGGGCCGACGACGCCGAAGTTCAGCCCCTCGTTGCGGATCACCTCGCCGGCCAGCCGCTGGATGTCGGCGGCCGTCACGGCCTCGACGCCCTCCAGCACCTCCTCGGGCTCCGCCAGCCGGTTCTCGAGCACCTCGCGCCGCAGCCCGAAGGTGATCAGGCCGCGCGGATCCTCGAGCTGGAGCACCATGCGCCCCTTCAGGTAATTCTTCGTCCGCCGCAGCTCGGCCTCGTCCACCGGCTCGCGCACGAGCTTGCCGAACTCGCGCAGGATGGTCTGCACCGCGAGGTCGATGCGCTTGATGTCGACGCCGGACTGCGAGAAGAGCGTGCCCGTGTCCTCGTAGGACTGGTGGTGGCAGAAGACGTAGTAGGCCAGCCCCAGCCGCTCCCGCACCTCGGTGAAGAGCCGCGAGGACATGCCGCCGCCCAGGATCGCGCCGAGCACCTGCATCGTGTAGCGGTCGCTGTGCGTCGTCGGCAGGCCGCGCACGCCGAGGCGCAGATGCGCCTGGTCGGAGTCGCGCGTCTCGAGCTTCACGCGCGGCGCCTCCTGGTCGACCTGCGTCGGCGCCGGCTCGCCGGTCGTGCGGTCGCCCAGATGCCCGAACTGGCGCTCGACCTCGGCCGCGAACTCGCCGTCGACCGCGCCGGCCGCGCCGACGACCATCCGCCGCGGCGCGTACCAGGCGTCCAGGTAGTCGAGGAAGGTCTGCCTGCCGGCCGCCCGGATCGTGTCCTTGGTCCCGATGATGTCCCACCCGAGCGGCTGGTCGCCGAAGAGCAGGTGGTCGTACACGCTGTCGACGTGGTCGCGCGGCGTGTCGACGTACATGTTGAGCTCCTCGATGATGACGCCCTTCTCGCGCTCGACCTCTTCGGCGTCGAACTTCGAGTTCAGGAGCTGGTCGGCGAGCACGTCCAGCGCGAGGGAGCGGTGCTCCGCGGCGCACTTGATGTAGTAGGCCGTGTACTCCTTGCTCGTGAAGGCGTTGAACTCGCCGCCGATCCCGTCGACCTCGGCGGAGATGTCCTTCGCCGTCGGGCGCCGCTCGGTGCCCTTGAAGAACATGTGCTCCGCGAAATGGGCGATGCCGTTCGTCTGCGCCGTCTCGTAGCGGCTGCCGGCGGCGAGCATCACCATCACCGCGACGGACTTGGCCGCGGGCATGGGTGCCGTCACCACGCGCAGGCCGTTCTGGAGAGTGGTCTTCTGGAACATGGCGCGTATCGTAGTGCGCCGCCCGGGCCCCGATCGCGGGCGGCACCGGTCGAGGATCAGGTCGCGGTGAGGGCGAATCCGCGCACGAGCGCGCCGAGCGCGTCCCGCCAGATCCGCTCCTGCGCGCCGTCGCGGAACATGCCCCGGAGCTCCATTGCCGCGAGCCCCTCGCAGAGCGAGTGGAACTCAGCCGTTGCGTCTGCGACCGGTCGTCCACCGAGCAGGCCGGCCGCCTCCAGCCGTGCGACGCGGCGATGCAGGGCCGCCAGCGCCTCCCGGGCGGCGCCGACGTAGCCGGCGTAGAGGCCCGGATCCGGCAGCGTGCGCTGGATGCTGATCCGGAAGAGCGTCGGGTGCTCCACGGCGAAGCGGCGGAACACGCGCACGCCGGCCTCGACCAGGTCCGCCGAGGGGTCGGCCGTCTCCGGTAGCGCCTCGAGCGTCTCTTGCAGCAGCTCGAATCCCCGGGCGCCGAGGGCGATGAGGAGCGCGTCCTTCGAGCCGAAGGCGGTGTAGACCGCACGGGTCGTCGTCCCCGCGGCCGCCGCCGCGCGGCGCACCGTGAGCGCGTCGAGGCCATCGGCCTCCACGATCCGCTCCGCCTCCGCGAGGAGCGCGGCGGCGGTGGCGGCGTCGTGCAGGCGGGGACGACCCATGGCCGGAAGGATATCGCAACGTCGTTCCGTTTCTGCTAAAACGTGACGACGTTACAAAACTGGAACAGGGGAAGATCGTCACGCCATACCGCCACACCACCTACGCCGGCCTCGCGGCCACCGAGCGACCCGGGACCGATCCGGGGGCACCCGCCGTCGTGCTGCTCCACGGCCTCACGTTCGACCGCCGGATGTGGGAGCCCGTCCTCGACGAGCTGCCCGTCGCCCACCAGGCGATCGCGTTCGACCTTCCCGGCCACGGCGGCTCGCCCTCGCTCGGCGGGCGCGGGCTCGCCCCCGTCGTCGAAGCGGTCGCCCGCGCGGTGGAGGCTGCGGGGGTCGAGGCCCCCGTCGTGGTCGGCCACTCCATCGGCGGGCCGATCGCGAGCATCTACGCCTCGGCGTATCCGACCGCCGGGGCCGTCAGCATGGAGGCGCCGATCCGTCTGGAGCCGTTCGCCGAGATGCTGCGCGCCATGGCGCCGCAGCTCTCCGGGCCCGGCTTCCACGAGGTCTGGTCGCAGATCCGGGCCTCAATGCTGGTGGACCGGGTACCGGCGCAGTACCGGGAGCTCCTGCGGCCGGCGGACAGGCCGGTCGAGGACGTCATCCTGCGCTACCAGGCCGACATCCTGGAGCGACCGCTCGAGGACGTCGTGCGGTGGCGCGACGAGGGAATGGCGGCCGTCGCGGCCGCCGGCGTGCCGTACGTCTGCCTGCTCGCCAGCGAGCCCGAGCCGGCCGATGTCGCCTGGCTGACGGCGCTCGTGCCGCAGGCCGACGTGGTGGTGTGGCCCGTCGAGCATCATTTCCCGCATCTCGCCCGGCCGGCGCTGTTCGCCGGTCTGCTCGGCGAGCTCGCCCGCCGTTTCCGCAGTTCCGAAGTAGGGTGACGACATGGATGAGGGGGCCGAGCGGGCGGGGGCGATCTACGACCGGATCGGGCGCACGTACGCGTCCACCCGCCGGCCCGATCCCCGCATCGAGGCGGCGATCCGGGCAGCCCTCGGCGACGCGCAGTCGGTCGTGAACGTCGGCGCGGGCACCGGCTCCTACGAGCCGCCGCAGACGGTGCTCGCCGTCGAGCCGTCGGCGGCGATGATCGCCCAGCGTCCGCCGGGCGCCGCGCCGGCCGTGCAGGCGACCGCGGAGCGGATCCCCCTGCCCGACGACGCGTGCGACGCGGCGCTCGCCGTGCTCACGATCCACCACTGGGCCGATCCGCCGCGCGGGGTGCATGAGATGCGCCGGGTGGCGCGCCGCGTCGTCATCCTGACCTGGGATCCCGACTTCGCCGAGGCGTTCTGGCTCGTGCGCGAGTACCTGCCCGAGAGCGCGGAGCTCGACCGCGGCCGGATGCCGACGATCGCGGAGGTGTGCGAGTGGATGGGGGGTGCCGAGGTTGCGCCCGTGCCGGTGCCGCACGACTGCGTGGACGGCTTCTTCGGCGCCTTCTGGCGCCGGCCGGAGGCGTATCTCGACCCGCGCGTGCGCGCGGGGATCTCGAACCTGAGCCAGCTCGGGGGGCCGGTCGACCGCGCCGTCGCCGCCCTGCGGGCAGACCTCGAGTCCGGCGCCTGGCGCGAGCGCAACCGCGAGCTCCTCGACCTGGACGAGCTCGACCTTGGCTATCGGCTGCTCTCGGTAACGTCCCGCTCGTGAGACTTCTCGTCGCGCGCTGCGAGATCGCCTACCACGGCCGTGCCACGACCCGCCTGGGCGCCGGCGACCGGGTGATCCTGTTCAAGGACGACGGCAGCCTGTGCGTGCACACCGACTACGGGTTCAAGCCGCTCAACTACATGGCCGGCCCGACGTCGGTGACGGAGGACGGCGATGTCATCCGCGTCCACCGGGCCGCATCCGGCGAGTCACTGGTGATCGTGCTCGAGGACGTGATCCACGACTCGGTCGTCGAGCTCCTGGACGACGCGGTGCTCGAGCGCGACGGGGCCGAGCGGCAGATGCACGTGCTGCTCGAGCAAGCGCCGGAGCTGATCGAGCCGGGTCTGCGGGTGATCTCGCGGGAGCGCTTTACCGACGTCGGACCCGTCGACCTGTTCTGCCGCGATGCGGACGGGCGCACGGTCGTCGTCGAGGTCAAGCGCGTGCGCGCCGTCGCCGCCCACGTCGAGCAGCTCACCCGCTACTGCGAGCGCGTCGACCTCGACCCGGCCCACGCGCCCTGCCGCGGGATCCTGGTCGCGCCCGAGATCGCCCCTCAGGCTCGCGTCATGTGCGAGGCCCGCGGCTTCGCCTTCATGGCCGTCGACTACGACGTCCTAAAGGGCGAGGTGGCGCCCGAGCTCACCCTCTTCGACTGATCCCCCGATCCGAAAGGACGACATGCCGACCGCCGACCTCTCCACCCATCCCGTCACCCGGACCTCCTACGGCCGCTGGCAGGCGCTGAACGCCGAGCTGGGCATCACCGCGTTCGGCATCAACGCCATGGTCTGCGACCCCGGCGAAACGATCGACACCGAGCACGACGAGTCGGACACGGGGCAGCAGGAGGCGTACATCGTCGTCGCCGGCCGGGCGGAGTTCCGGATCGGGTCCGATGTCACCGAGGCCGGCCCGGGGACGGTGGTCGCCGTGGGAGACACCTCGGTCACCCGCAGCTTCCGCCCGCTCGAGCCGGGCACCCGCGTCGTCTGCGTCGGCGCGGTGCCCGCCGCCGATGCGCCCGAGTTCGGCGCCTGGATCAGCGAGGCCGCCTCGTAGACTGAACCCATGCTCATCTGCCCCGCGTGCGGCGAGGAGAACCCGCCCCGGTTCCGGCTGTGCGGGTTCTGCGGGACGCCGCTCGCGGCCGCGCCGTCCGCCGAGGTGCGCAAGACGGTGACGATCCTCTTCAGCGACGTCGCCGGCTCGACCGCCATGGGCGAGAAGCTCGACCCGGAGTCGCTGCGCGAGGTGATGGGCCGCTACTTCGCCGTCATGAGCGCGGCGATCGAGCGCCACGGCGGCACCGTCGAGAAGTTCATCGGCGACGCCGTCATGGCCGTGTTCGGGCTCCCCCAGGCGCACGAGGACGACGCGCTGCGGGCGGTGCGGGCCGCGCTCGACATGCGCGCGGGGCTGGACGCGCTGAACGAGGATCTCGAGCGCGACTACGGCGTCACCATGGCGAACCGCACCGGCGTGAACACGGGTGAGGTCGTCACCGACGAGGCGGCCGGCAACCAGCGCCTCGCGACCGGCGATGCGGTCAACGTCGCGGCGCGGCTGGAGCAGGCCGCCCCGGCGATGGAGACGCTGCTCGGTGCGCTCACGCATGCGCTCGTGCGCGACGCGGTCGAGATCGAGCCGGTTGAGCCGCTCGAGCTGAAGGGGAAGTCCGAGCGCGTGCCCGCCTACCGCCTGGTCGGCCTGGCGAGCCGTGAGCGCCCGGCCGCGGCCCCCCTGATCGGCCGGGCGGACGAGCTCGACCAGCTGCGCGCCGCGGCGGCGGCGGCCGAGGCGGATGGGGGCGGGCGGCTCGTCACGGTCGTCGGCGAGGCCGGCGTGGGCAAGTCCCGGCTCCTGCGCGAGTTCACCGACGGGCTCGAGGGATCCGCGGCCGTGATCCACGGCCGCTGCCTCCCCTACGGAGAGGGGATCACGTTCTGGCCGATCGCCGAGGCGGTACGGGCGGCCGCGGGCATCACCGAGGACGACGCCACCGCGGCGGCGCGCGAGAAGGTGCTCCGGCTGGCAGCCGGCAACGTGGAGGTGGCCGACCGGGTGGCGTCGGCGATCGGCCTCGTCCCGGCGGTCTTCGCCGTCGAGGAGACGATCCTCGGCGTGCGCCGGCTGTTCGAGATCCTCGCTGCCGGGCGGCCGCTGGTGGTCATGCTGGACGACCTGCACTGGGCGGAGCCGACGCTGCTCGAGCTCGTCGCCGAGGTGGTCGAGCGGGTGCGGCGGCCGTGCCTCGTCATCGGCACCGCCCGCCCGGAGTACGCCGACCGCGAGGACGCCGTCCCCGACGGCCCGCGGGCGGCGCGGATCATGCTCGAACGGCTCCCTGCGGACGCCGCGGCGGAGATGGCCGAGCAGCTCCTCGGCGAGGACATGGTCGACCGGGCCACGGTCGAGCGGATCGTGACCGCCTCCGACGGGAACCCGCTGTTCGTCGAGCAGATGGCCGCCATGCTGGACGAGCAGGTGCCGGGCGCCGAGCTCGACGTGCCCCCGACCATCCTCGCGCTGCTCGCCGCGCGCCTCGACCGGCTGGCCCAGCCCGAGCGGGCGGTGCTCGAGCCGGCCGCCGTGGTCGGCCTCACCTTCCCCCGCGCGGCGGTCACGGAGCTCGTGGGGGACACCGAGCGCGACCGTGTGCCGGAACGCCTCGCCATCGTCGAGCGGCGCCGGTTCATCCGCTCTCACGCGGCCGTCATGGGCGACCCCGACTCGTACCAGTTCGAGCACATCCTCGTCCGCGACGCGGTCTACCGCCGCCTGCTGAAGCGCACCCGCGCGCAGTTGCACGAGCGCTTCGTCGCGTGGGCCGATCGGGTGAACGGCGAGCGCGCCCCCGAGTACGCCGAGATCACCGCGTACCACCTGGAGCAGGCCCACGCCTACCTGGCCGACCTCGGCCCGCTCGACGACCAAGGCCGCGAGCTCGGGCGCCGCGCCGGCGAGCGGCTGGCGGGCGCCGGCCAGCGCGCGTTCGCCCGCGGTGACATGCACGCGGCGGCGGGCCTTTTGCGGCGCGCGGTCGCCCTCATGCCCGAGCTCGACTCCGACCGGCTGGCGCTCCTTCCCGACCTCGGCGAGGCGCTCATGGACATGGGCGAGTTCGCCGAGGCCGACCAAGTGCTCGCCGGGGCGATCGCGGCCGCCCGGGCCACCGGCGACCACCGCCTCGCCGCCGAGGCCCAGCTCGGCCGCCTGCTCGTGCAGCTCTACGGCGAGGAGGGCGAGTGGGGCGCCAGGGCGCTGCGCGAGGCCGAGCGCGCGATCCGGATCTTCGAGCTCGTCGGCGACCAGGTCGGTCTCGCCAAGGCGTGGCGGATCATCAGCTCCGTCCACGGCACGGCGCTCGAGTACGGGCCGGCCACGGTGGCCGTGGAGCGTGCGATCGCCTGCGCCCGCCTGGCCGGCGACACCCGCCAGGAGCGGCGCAACATGGGCGCGCTCACCATGGCCTGCGTGTTCGGGCCGATGCCGGTCTCCGAGGCCATCGAGCGCTGTCGTGAGATCGAGGCCGGCTCCGGCGGCGACCACCGTACCGAGGGCCTTGCCCTCTGCGCCCGGGCCCAGCTCGAGGCGATGCGGGGAAGCTTCGACGAGGCCCGGGGACTGTACACCCGTGCGCGCACCCTGCTGACGGACGTCGGCGGCAGCATGCTGGGCGCCTCGACAGCGCTCGACTCGAGCGTCGTCGAGATGCTCGCGGGCGACTATGCCGCCGCCGAGCGCGATCTCAGGCGGGACTCCGAGCTGCTGGAGGAGATGGGCGAGCGGTACCTGCTGTCGACGATGGAGGGCGTCCGCGCCCATGCGCTCGTCGCGCTCGGCCGTCACGACGAGGCGGCCGCCGCCTGCGCGCGGGCCGAGGAGGCGGCGGCCGCGGACGACATCGAGTCGCAGGTGCTCGTGCGCAGCGTCCGCGCCGAGCTCCACCTGCACGGAGGCAGGACC
>JBKPMQ010000399.1:0-5222 GCA_046732235.1 Actinomycetota bacterium | reverse complement strand
CCGAGAAGGCGCTCGAGCGCGGCGGAGAGCAGGGCGACCACCTCGGCGGCCGCCTCTCGATGCAGGCGGCGGCCGGTTTCCGGAACCTGGCCCGGTTCGGGCTCACCGCGGCGGCGACGTTCCTGCCCGACCCGCACCTGCGCGACCTCTCGACGTTTGCCGGCGCGACGTGGGACGGCGTCGAGAGCGCCCTCGCGATCGCACGCGGCGGCGTCGAGCTCGCCGGCCCGTCGCTGTGGGCGACGCGGTTGACGACCCCGCTCGGGCTCGGGTTCAGCGTGCTGTTCGCCTACCAGGCCTGGACGGCCCGCCGGCGTGAGGACCGGGTCTGGTACGGCGCGGAGGCCGCGAGCAGCGCTCTCACCTCGGCCGGCGCGATGACGGCCGGGCTCGATCTGGTCACGCTCGGCGCCGGGACGGCGGAGGTGCCGCCGGTCGGCGCCGCCCTGATGCTGGCCGGCGTGACCGTGCTGGGCGCGGCATGCGTCTACCGGGAGCGGCACTGGCTCGCCGCCGGAGGACGGCGCGCGACCGGCGCCGTGTTCGGCGCCGGCCGCTCGCTGGTCGGAGCGCTGAACCCCTTTTAGAGGTCGCGTCCGAACCGCAGGTCGTTCCCACTGCGGTCAATGAGCGTGAAGCCGCACTTCGCGGCAACCCTCTGCGAGGCGACGTTCTCCACGTGGCAGGTCAGCAGTGCGCGCCGGAGCGAAAGCTCGCGCTTCGCCCAACCCAGGAATGCGTCGAGCGCGCGAGGAGCAAGAGCCTGCCCACGCAGTCGAGGCGCCACGAGATACGAGACCGCGGCGGCATCACCCGCTGGACGAAGCTCGACGGCGCCAACGGCCTCGCCGGTGACGACCCGCCGAATGGCGAGCGAGAGCCGCGACCCGGCCGCCCATTCGTCCTCGAACCGCCGCACCACGCTCGCGTAGTACCGGTTCGGGTGCGCGCGAGCTTCCTCGACGGTCCAGCCCAGGAAGCGCGCGGCGTCCACGTCCTCAGCGAACGCACGATGCGCCGCGGCGTCCCCAGCCTTCCACCCATCCAGGACGAAGGTGTCGTCCAGAGGAATGACCGGCGGCGACGGCATGGGTCAAGTGTGACAAACGACGCGCCCCCGTCACGCGCTCACGATCGACGTGGTCGGCGCGACGACCTGCGTGACGGCGCCCGTGTGGACGTCGTAGATGTAGCCGGAGACCGGGATCGAGTCGTCGACGAACGGCGAGGCCAGGATCGTCGAGACGTCGTCGCGGACGCTCTGCTCGAGATCCGTGAACGGCAGGAAGTCGATGTGCGAGGCGTCGCTGCCGGTCTCCTCCCGGAGCTTCGTCTGCAGGTCGTCGTTCGTGAAGGTGAGCATGCCGCAGTCGGTGTGGTGGATAACCGCGAACTCGGCCGTCCCGAGCAGCCGCGACGAGATCACGAGCGACCGCAGCGCGTCGTCGGAGGCGCGGCCGCCGGCGTTGCGGATCATGTGCGCGTCGCCGATCTGGAGCCCGAGCGCCTTCTCGGGGTGAATGCGGGCGTCCATGCAGGTGACGATCGCGACCTTGCGGGCCGGGGGAGCCGTCTTGTCGCCGTCGTGGAAGTCCTGCTGGAACGCCTGGTTCGCCGTGAGCATGCCCCGGAGCTCTGACACGGGACCCTCCTCGATAGATTGGATGCGATCCTAGCAAGATTGGATCCAAGACCGCCGTGACCTCGGGCCGGATCGACCGAGGGCCGAGGCTACGATGACTCGCATGTCCGCCCTCGCGCGTAGCGAGCGTAGCCAGCGCCTGGAGGCGCAGCTCCGCGCGCTTCCCGATCAGCCCGGGGTGTACATGTTCCGAAGCGACGAGGGCGACGTCATCTACGTCGGTAAGGCCAAGTCGCTGCGCAAGCGCGTGAGCTCGTACTTCCGCCGCGACCTGCACGCGACCGTGAAGACCGCGGGTCTCGTGGAGCGGATCGACGAGATCGAGTTCGTCGCGGCCGCGTCCGAGACCGAGGCGCTCCTGCTGGAGCAGAACCTGATCAAGCGCCACCGGCCGGCGTTCAACATCCGACTGCGCGACGACAAGTCCTACCCGTACATCGCCGTCACGGTCGGCGACGAGTACCCGAGGGTGATGTTCACGCGCGAGCGGCACCGAAGGGGTGTGCTCTATTTCGGCCCCTACGCGAGCGCGAAGAAGGTGCGGGAGACGCTCGACGTGCTGAACCGCGTGTTCCCGTACCGGCCGTGCGAGGGCCCGCAGCCCGGCCGCCGCTCGGGCGTGCCCTGTCTCGACTACCACATCGGCCGCTGCGCGGCCCCGTGCGTCGGGTATATCGGGCCCGACGAGTACCGGGCCGTGATCGACAACGTGGTCGAGTTCCTGTCGGGCCGGGTGCGGCCGCTCGAGAAGCGGCTCGAGGCGGAGATGAAGCGGGCGGCGAAGGAGCACGAGTTCGAGGACGCGGCCCGCTACCGCAACCGGCTGATGGCGGTCCGCCACCTCTCGGAGCGCCAGGTCGCCGATCGCCGCAGCCTGGGATCGGCGGACATCCTCGGCATCGCGTGCAGCGGCGACACCGCGAACGTGCAGCTCTTCCACCTGCGCGACGGCCGCCTGTCCGACCGCCACGGCTTCTACCTCGAGAATGCGGCGGAGAGCAGCCCGTCCGACGTGCTGTGGGGCTTCGCGCTCGAGTACTACGGCGGCCAGGTCGCGATCCCCGGCCAGGTGGTGGTGCCGAAGTTCTTCGAGGACGCCGAACTGCTGGAGACGTTCCTGGGCGATCGCCGCGGCGCGAGCGTCGAGGTGCGCACGGCCCAGCGGGGCGAGAAGCGCCGGCTGGCCGACATGGCCGCGCGCAACGCCGAGCTCGCGCTCGAGCACGACACGCTCATGCGCGAGCGCACGCGCGCCCGCCGGATCGAGGCGCTCGAGGAGCTGCGCGAGGCGCTCAACCTCGAGGTGCTGCCGGTGCGGATGGAGTGCTTCGACATCTCCAACCTCGGCATGAGCAACCCGGTCGCCTCGATGGTCGTGTTCGAGGACGCCGTCGCGAAGAAGTCGGACTACCGCAAGTTCGGGATCCGCTACAGCGGCGGCCAGGACGACTTCGCGATGATCGCCGAGGCGGTGGGGCGGCGGTTCGCGCGCATGACGTCGGTCGAGGCCGACGACTACGACCGCAGCTTCGCCACGGCCCCGAACCTCGTCGTGATCGACGGCGGCAAGGGCCAGCTGGGCGCGGCCGTCGACGCGATGGCCGGATTCGAGCTCCCGCGTGTGGCGGTGATCTCGCTGGCGAAGCGGGCCGAGGAGGTATTCGTGCCCGGCCGCTCGGCGCCGATCGTGCTCGACCGCGCGTCCGCCGGCCTGCAGCTCCTGCAGCGGCTGCGGGACGAGGCCCACCGCTTCGCCCTCGGGTTCCACCGCCAGCGCCGCAGCCGCTCGAGCATCGACTCGATCTTCGACAGCCTGCCCGGCGTCGGCCCGGCCAGGCGGCGGCTGCTGATGCAGCGCTTCGAGACCGCGGACGCGCTCGTGAACGCAAGCCGGGACGAGCTGGAGGCCGTCCCCGGCCTCCCGGCCAAGGTCGGCCGCGGCGTCTACGACGCGCTGCATCGCACCGGCTAGATGGATTGACCACACACCTGCGAGACGGCTGACGTTGTCCGGGCCTCCCGCGAGCCGAACCCCCGCCAACCGCCTGACGTCCAGGCGCGGACGCACCGCCACGGCTGGTGGGCGGCCGGTGCCGCGGCGGTCACCGTCGCGCTCGCGGCGAGCGTCCTCGTGCTCCGCCGCCGCCCCGGGGCGCCGCACCGCGGCTAACCTCACCAGGTGCCGCTGATCCCGGATCCGACGGCCGACTCGCCTTCACCGGCTCCGCGCCGGCGCGGCGTCCGCGTCGTCTGCCTCGGCGGCGGCACCGGCCTCAGCATGATCCTGCGCGGCCTGAAGCGCGTCGCCGACGTCACGGCCGTCGTGACCACCACCGACGACGGCGGCTCGAGCGGCCGCCTGCGGCGCGACTTCGCGATGCCGGCGCCGGGCGACCTGCGCAGCTGCCTGGTCGCCCTTGCCGAGGACGAGTCGCTCGTGGGGCAGCTGTTCCAGCACCGGTTCACGACCGGCGAGCTGGCCGGGCACAGCTTCGGCAACCTGTTCCTGGCCGGGCTCACGGACATGTTCGGGAGCTTCGACCGGGCGGTGTCGGAGTCCGCCCGGGTGCTCGCCGTGGCCGGCCGGGTCGTCCCAAGCACCGTCGACATGGTGGAGCTCGTGGCCCGGTTCGCCGACGGGCGCGAGGTGCGCGGCGAGACGGCGCTCGCCGCCGACGGCGCCCAGTGCCACGACGTCCGCCTCGACCCGCCCGACCCGTCGGCTCACCCGCGCGCGCTCCAGGCCATCGCCCGCGCCGAGGCGATCGTGATGGGGCCGGGGAGCCTCTTCACGAGCACGCTCCCGCCGCTGCTCGTGCCCGGGATCGCAGAGGCCGTGCGGGCCGCGACGGTGCCCCGGATCTACGTGTGCAACCTGCTCCAGCAGCCCGGCGAGACGGACGGGTACCGCGCGTCCGACCACGTCAGCCGCATCTTCGACCACGTCGGGCCGGGCCTCGTCGACACCGTCGTCGTCAGCCGCAACCGGGCCGAGTTCGGGACGCCGGTGCCGGTCGACCGGGGCGGCCTGCGGCGGCTGGGGATGCAGGTGGTCGGCGGCCGCCTGGCCGGCGAGTGGCAGCACGACTCCGACCGGCTCGCCCGTCTGCTCGTGCGGCTCGCGCGCCGGCGGCGGCCGGTGCCCGCGTGAGCCGCGAGGGGTTCGGCGAGGCCGTTCGCCGGGAGCTGACCGAGCGGCCGCCGCGGCGGTCGTGCTGTGCCCGGGCGCTCCTGTGCGGGATCTTCCGCCACGCCGGCACGCTCGAGGTCTCCTCGGGCGAGGTGGCCGTCCGGGCTGAGCTGGCCGACGCGTCGGCGGCCCGCCTCGCGTTCTCGCTCGTGCGCGACCTCGGTGGCGACGGCAGCCTGGCGTCGTTCCGGGAGCCGCGCTTCGCCCGCGGCACGCGCGTGGTCGTGCGCCTCGACGGCGACCGCAGCCTCCAGCTGCTGCACGAGGTCGGGCTGCTCTCGACGGCGCTCGTGCCGCTCGACGAGCCGCCCGGGCGGCTGCTTCAACGGCGCTGCTGCCGGGCCGCGTACCTGCGCGGCGCGTTCGTCGCCGCCGGCTCCGTGTCGGGCC
>JBKPMQ010000398.1:0-3214 GCA_046732235.1 Actinomycetota bacterium | reverse complement strand
GCGCAGGCTCTCCCTCTCGGCCTCGGCGGCCGGGAGCGGCTTCGTTGCGGCCCGGTTGAGGCCGACGAGCTGCGAGCGATGCGCCTTCAGCGCCTCGACGGCCGTGGCGGCGGAAGCATCGGCGCGGGCCTGCGTCAGGGCCGATTCAACCGCATGGCGCACCGAGCCGGGCTCGCCGATCTGGTTCAGCTCCGCCTGGTCGACGCATCCGAGCCGCAGGTAGACGTCGCGGTCGACGCCGTAGAGCGTGCGTGCGAGGACGCGGGGGTCGGCGCCGGCGCCGTGGCCGCCCGTGAGGTCGGCCCCGGTGGCCGCGTCGCGGAGGGTGTACCGGGAGCGGTCGAAGTCCCACTCGAGACGCAGCCGGCGGCCCGCCGCGTCGACGAGCTCGAGGACGGCGCCGTAGCGTGCCTCCGACCATGGCCGGTGGCGCTCGATCGCGGCGGTCTCGTCGCGGGAGCGCCGCCCGCCCGCGGCCAGGCCGAAGAGACTCGCCCGCAGCGCCGCCTGGCTCGTGCTCTTGCCCGACTCGTTCGGCCCGTGGACGATGGTCAGCCCCGGTCCCGGCTCGAGCTCGCGACCGGCCAGCTTTCCGAAACCGCTCACCGAGAGACGCTCAACCCGCATGGATCACCTCCGTGCGGCCGTCGAGGGCGCGCAGGCCGGCGAGGATCGCCTCGTGCGCGTCCGGGTGGCCGGAGCGCAGCAGCCTGGCGACGAACCGCCCGCGCACGGATCTCTCGCGCGCGAGCGCGTCGAGGTCGTACGCGGGCACCGTGCGGTCGACGACCGCGAGCTCGGTCAGGCCCTCGCCGCAGCGCTCGGCGATGCTGCGCGGATCGATCTCGCAGCCCGGCTCGACCTCGCCGGTGAGGACCGCCCGCAAGGATGCGCCCACCTCGTCGGCGGCGGCGGTGGCGACGGCCACCTCGACCTGGGCGGAGCCCGACGCGCCCGCCACCGAGATCGTCCGTTCGACGTAGCGGCGCCTGGCGATCGGGATCGCCTCGGCCGTGACCATCCCACCTGCGACCTCGACGATCGAGGCGCCGTGGGCGCCGCTGCGCTCGCCCCAGTCGAGCGGCTCCGGGCTCCCCGGATAGCACAGGAAGCCGTCGCCGCGGCCGTCGTGGAAGTGGCCGAGCATCGCGTACGCGACGCCGGTCGCCCGCAGCTGCGCCCGCGTGACCGGGCGGTAGTCAGCCTCCTCGGCCCATTGCTCGCCGGTGAGGGCGGCATGGACGAGGAGCACGTGCGTGCCGCCGTCGTCGGGGGCGTGGAACCGCGTGATGGCGGACACGTCGCAGTTGCGTGCGGTGAAGGCCGCGCCCCACACGGTGACGCCGCCGCCGAGCCGGTACGGCTCGACGTCGTCACGCGCGAACACGTGCACGTTGGCGGGCCACTCGGTGCGCTGCCACGCGGATCCCGGCAGGTGCGGGTCGTGGTTTCCCGGTGTGACGAGGACCGGGACGGCTGCAGCCGCGAACGCGTCGCGCAGGAACGAGATCGTGTCCTCGCTTACGTACTCGTGCTCGTAGACGTCGCCGGCGATGCAGATCGCGTCGACCTCCCGCTCCCTGCCGAGCGCGAGCGCGCGCGTGAGCGCGTCGCGAAGCTCGCCGCGACGGCGGACGGCGGCCGGGCGCGACTCCGCGCGGTGGAAGACGCGATCGAGGTGGATGTCGGCGATGTGCAGGAGCTTCATGGGCGGGCTCTCAAGTGTAGGAACGACGTCGGCTGGAACCCGGGCCGTCTTACAGATCCGGCGCAGTTTCGGCACATGTCGTGACTGACACGGGACAGAGGCCGCCGGTAGCGTCGTCCCCGTGACCCGCCGCGATCTCACCCTCGCCCTGCTCGCCCTCGTCGTGGCCGTGCTGGCGGGCTGGTGGCGCGCCTCGAGCGGATCGGCCCATCCGTTCTCGCGCGGCACGGTCGTGCGGGCGGTCGACGGCGACACGATCATCGTCCGAAGCGGCGGCCGGGTCGAGGACGTCCGCCTGCTCGGCATCGACACGCCGGAGACCGTGGATCCGCGCCGACCGGTGGGCTGCTACGGCCCCGAGGCGTCGGCGTACACGAAGCACCTCGTCACCGGGCGCACCGTGACGCTGCGCTATGACCGGGAGCTCCACGACCGGTACGGCCGGTTCCTCGCGTACGTCTGGCTGGCCGGCCCGCGGCCGGTGTTCGTGAACGCCGAGCTCGTGCGGCGCGGGTACGCCCGCAGCTACCCGTTCCCGCCCAATACGGCGCATGCCGCGCTGTTCGCGGCCCTCGAGCGGTCGGCGGCGATCGGCGGAAGGGGGCTCTGGCACGCGTGCGAGTAGGCCCGCAGTACACTGGGCGGCATGCGTCGTCTGTTGCTCCTCGCAGCGGTTGCCGCGGCCGCCGGCGCCGTCCGGATGGCGCTCAACCGGGAGCGCCCGGTCGCCGCCTCGGGGAACGGGCACTCTGCGGACGAGGGCCGCCTGTCGGCCCTGCGCGAGCGGATCGCCGCCGCCCGCACCCGCATGCAGGGCGACGTGCCCCCTGTGCGTGGCGAGTAGCCGTGCCCTCGGGGCGTTCGCCGGGGCCGGCGCCGCGCTGGCGGCGTGGGGGCTCTACGAGTCGCAGTGGGTCCAGGGCCGCGAGCTCGAGATCGGCGTGCCGGGACTGCCGGGGGCGCTGGACGGGCTCTCCGTGCTGCATCTGTCGGACTTTCACGCCGGCACCCCGTCGCTGAACGTGCGGGCGGTGCGCAAGGCCGCGGCGCTCGGCGTCGACTGGCGGCCCGACCTGGTCGCGCTCACGGGCGACATCCTGAGCCACGGACGGGCGCGCGACGCCGTGGTCGGCGCGATGGAGGAGCTGCGGCCGCCGCTCGGCATCTTCGCCGTGCTCGGGAACCACGACGTCGGCGACACGAACGATCCCTTCTCGCGCGGGATCGTGATCGAGGACTGGGGCTCGGCCCCCGTGACCGTCCTCCGGGACGAGGCCGCGGTGGTCGAGTCGGGCGGGCACGAGATCGAGATCGCGGGCGTCGATCCGGCCCTCTTCGCGGAGGGCCGGAACCGGCCGGCAGAGCTGCTCTTCTCGCGGCCGGGGGCCTTCCGGATCCTGCTCTCGCACTTCCCCGACGTGCCGGCGGGGATGCCGCCCGGCACGTGCTCGCTGGCCCTCTGCGGGCACCTGCATGGCGGCCAGATCTGCGTGCCGACCCCACGGG
>JBKPMQ010000397.1:0-3607 GCA_046732235.1 Actinomycetota bacterium | reverse complement strand
CCGGTCGGCGGCGGGATGGGCGGCCTTGCAGCTGGGCGAGATGCGCATCCAGGACGCGATGCCGGGCGGCGGTCAGACAGCCGTTTGCCTGCCACACCCACATCAGCGTCCGCACGAAGTCGCGGCCGCCCCGTTTCGTCTGGAACGCCTGGGCGGCGTGGCCGGGACACAGCCACACCGACACGCGGTAGCCGAGGCGCACCTCCTCGGTGCGGCCGCGGGTGCGATCCACACAGATCGCGCACACCGGCCGTTTCAACGGCAGGTTCCTAGCCTTGTACAGCGTCGGCAGGGCATAGCTCACACCGATCAGTGTGACGCGGCAGTGGTCACAGGTGGGTGTCGGGGTGTGGCGCGGGTGTCGGGGAACCGCAAATGACACATGCCAACACCGCCAACTGCCAGGTCATGAAGGAGCAACGCCCGCCCTGACCCGAAGGCGCTCCTGCGAGCCCTGCGAGGCGACCAGAGCCGCATGAGGACGGCGATCTCGCCCCGATCAATTTGACACGGGCGGAACTTGGTGTAATAGTTCCGCCCGTCCCTAAAGCTGAGGTTGAAGGTCAGATTTACTCTGGTCGAGACTTCCGGCTCACCTTTCCCCCGGAGGTTGGCGGTGTCCAGGTCGAGTGCTGCGGTGCAGCTCCAGCAGCGGCGCGTTCTGCGGGAGCCCACGGAGCTGTCCCTGATCGCGGCTGCGCGGAACGGGGACGAGCGGGCGATGGACGAGATCATCCGCCGCTACCAGGGGTTCGTCCGACTGAAGGCGAGCTCGTACTTCCTCGCGGGCGGCGACTCCCACGACCTCGTCCAGGAGGGGCAGATCGGCCTGTTCAAGGCCGTCCGCGACTTCCGGCCCGACAAGGAGACGTCGTTCCGGTCGTTCGCCGAGCTCTGCATCACGCGGCAGATCATCACGGCGATCAAGACCGCCACCCGGTACAAGCACGCGCCGCTGAACACCTACGTGTCGTTCAGCCATACGCCCGCGGGCCAGGAGGCCGACGGCGACTGCACGCTCGGCGACGCGCTCCCGGGGCCGGCGGTCGACGACCCGGCGACATGCGTGATCTCGAGCGAGGAGCTCCAGAGCCTGCTCACCTGCCTCGGCTCGGCGCTCTCGTCGCTCGAGTCCCAGGTGCTGACCGGCTACCTCGAGGGCCGCAGCTACGAGGCGATCGGCGAGGCGCTGGACTGCGATCCCAAGACGGTCGACAACGCCCTCCAGCGGGTCAAGCGCAAGGTGCTCGCCCATCTGCAGGCGCGGCGCACGCTCGGCTGAGAGCCGCCCGCCGGTAAGATCGAGGCGCGGAAAACCGGGACGAGCCCCGACCGGGAACTGCTCCCGTGCCGCGCACCGCCGGGATAGCTCAGCTGGCAGAGCACCGCTCTTGTAAAGCGGATGTCGCGGGTTCGAATCCCGCTCCCGGCTCTTCTCCCGCCTCGCGCGGGATGCCGCGTAACGTCCGCCCGTCCTCCCGGGGCGGCGAACCGCCCCGGGAGTGTGGCGCGTGCCCACACGCGCATTCGCTACGCATGTGCCTCGGCGAAACCAAACGTATGCCACACGCGGCCTGCCGTCCGTGCGCGGGCGCACGTCCGGTGTGTGACGTCCGTCAACGAGGACGTCGCCTGGCCGTAACGTACGACGTGCTCTACGTCGTTACGTAACGATCACCGGTACCGACGTATCGTAAGCGTCGCATGACGAGGCGTCAGTGCAACCGGCGCTGTATCGAACACGGCCGTCAGCGGATTGACGTTGGGAGCCAGATGGCCCGGGTAGCGAAGGCTCGAGAAGTGATGGACCTTCCCGCCCGCCTGGCAGGTGTGGCCGCCGCTGGCCACCGGCGCCCGCGTCGACGTGAACGTCGCGCCCCCGGACATGAAGGGATCGCCCACGGAGGACACCACCGCGCTGGCCTGGTGGGCGTTGTGGAACGGACGCGGCAGGTCGTAGCCGGGAGTCGCGGCGATGATCGCGTGGGCATCCGACACCACCGGCTGGGTGCTCGGAACGGTGCCCGAGTCGACGAGCTGGGTGGTCAGCCGCTGCCCGAAGACCTTCTCGAACACCCATTGCTCGGTCGTGGACCCCGTGACGAGGCTCTCGCGGCCTGCGCACGGTTCGGCCCGCGATACGGCCAGCGGCGCGGCGGCCGGGACGTGTGGCATCGCCAGGAAGATGATGCCGGAACCCCTGCACCCGGGATCGAACGCCTCCGCCGCCTGGGCCGGGCCCGTGCTCAGCGTGCCGAAGAAGGGCGACGTCGGCGTCGCGATGTTGAACGGGGAGTACGTCATCGTGCCCCTCGACTGGCGCAGGTACCCATGGCCGCCGGTGATCAGCGTGCACCGGCGCCTGGCGACCGGGGAGGTCGGCGTGTACGTGGCCGCCAGCTGGCTGGGAGCGATCGTGGCCCCGAGATCGAGCGACGTGTCCATGGTGTCTTTCTGGAACGTGAACGTCGTGCCCGACTGGGGCGCGAACGAGTAGTCATGCAGCTGGAACGCGGTGGGTCGGCTGCGCGGCGCCGCTCGCTGCAGGTCGATCGAGGCGAACGGGGGCTCCGACGACCCTCCCCCGGGAGTCGCGAACAGCGTCAGGCCCATCTCGTAGCGCTTCCCTGCGATCCGCACCTCGCGAGGGCCGGCGAAGCCGAAGACCGTCGAGAAGAATGTGAACGACGGGGCGCTCGCGTGCGACAGGACCCAGCGATGCCACATGGCGAGCGGTCGCGGAGGCGGCGATGCGGCGGACGCCGATGCGGCCGTGACCGCGGAGGCCGCCAGGATCACTGCAACGATCCAGGCTCGTTCGAACACTGCCAAGCGCCCACGCATGCCGACTCCTTCCGGTGGTCCCTGCCGTGGCCACTTTACCGCGCGGCGTTGTCAACGGGAAGAGCGGTCGCGAGGCCTGTCGCCGCCGCCCTCCGAGTGTGTCTTGGCGTAATCTGGACCGAAGTACACCGCCTACCTGATGAAGGGCACCAATGTGACCGGATACCGCACGTCCGCGCCGACCACGGCGCGCCAGCCTCGCGCAGCCGTTCTCGTGCCTCGTCGAGGCTGAGCGGTGGGCACACAGCCGGCGGGCCGCTCTCTGTGGCTCGTCGAGGCGCTCCGGGGCGAGACCAGCGGGGACGCGCCGCCGGCCGAGGGGGCGCAGCGGGCCGACGTCGTCATCGTCGGCGGCGGCTACACGGGCCTGTGGACGGCGCTGCATCTGAAGGAGCGCGAGCCCGACCTCGACGTCGTGGTCCTCGAGGCGGATATCTGCGGCGGGGGCGCCAGCGGCCGCAACGGCGGGTTCGTGCTCTCGTGGTGGCCGAAGCTCGAGACGCTGATCGAGCTGTTCGGCGCGAAGGAGGGCATCCGCCTCGCCTGGGCGAGCGACGAGGCGGTGAAGGCGGTCGGCGCGTTCTGCGACGCGAACGGGATCGACGCTCACTACACCCACGCCGGCTGGCTGTGGGTGGCGACGTCGCAGGCCCAGGACGGTGCCTGGGAGGGCTCGGTGAAGACGTGCGAGGAGCACGGGATCGACGCCTTCGAGCGGCTCACGCCGGAGCAGATCGGGGCCCGCTCCGGCTCGCCCGTGACG
>JBKPMQ010000396.1:0-5204 GCA_046732235.1 Actinomycetota bacterium | reverse complement strand
GTCGTGAGCGCCCCGCGCTCGACGGCGGCCGCGGCCTACCGCACGGCGGCCGACGACCTCGTCGCCCGGCTGGGGCGCAAGCCAGCCAAGCGGCACGGCGCCCTCAAGGGCTTCGTCCGCGCGGACATGCGCGAGGCGCTCGCGTCCATGCGCCGCCGCAAATCGGGGTCTGACCCCGAACGGGCGGCGTGACGAATTCGCGGGAGCTCTGTTACAGGTGGAAGGGCAGGCGCAGGCCGCTGGCGTAGCAGGCGGATCCGCGGCACGGCAGGCGCAGCATCGACTCCCACGCCCGGAGCGCGCTGAAATGGTTCAGCGGCCGCACGGCCAGCTTCGCCGGCGTCGAGGGTGAGATGACGATGAACGGGATCGGCGTTCCGAGCGTCCCGGTCTGGGACGCCGAGTCGAACCAGATGAAGACGGCCGTGTGCCCGCGCGTGTACGGCCGCCTGTGCAGCAACCCGTGCGTGCCGCCCAGGAACGACCGCAGCCACGCGCTTGCCTGGGATGGCGTGCCGTCGTGCATGTCGTGCTGGAGGTTCGGGACGATCCAGGTGAACCGCCGCTCCAGCTTGAGCGGGTGCGACGGCAGCGGCGTGACATCGGCTCGGCAGACGGCCCGCGGAATGCGGGTGTAGTACAGCGCCGGCGCATGCCGCGGAACGTACGTCCGGGTGTCCTCGCGATAGCACGGCGACGGCATCGACTCCGCGAACAGGCGCCAGTGGCGGCGGCCGAGGTCGCTGAAGATGTTGCGCCTCCCGCTCTGGCATCCCGGGCCGGGCAGGCAGTCGGCGGTCGTCACGGTCCTGCCCCCGGCGGCCCCGAGGTAATTCGGCAGGCTGCGGGGGAAGTGCACGGCCCGGTAGTCGAGCGCGGAGCCACACTCGTGCGCGAGCGACTTGAAGTAGCTCCGCGGCGCGGTCCTGCCGAGGATGTCGCGGTACGAGTGGTTCTCGAAGGCGATCACCACGATGTGGCGCCACGAGGGCGGCCGGCGGAGATGCCCGCAGGGCGAACTCGCGGCGGCCGGCGACGGTGCGGCGAGCGAGACCGCGGCCGCCGCGGCGATCCCGGCTGCCGCCACGCGGGCGAGCAGCAGTGAACGACGATGCATTGGTTGACCCCCTGACCCCTCTGGCTCTGCCCGCGGGCAGACCATATCGCCGGGAGATTGGAATACCAACGGCTATGCTCGCCGGAAGAGCATCCGACCGAGGAGGGACGTTCCAGATGGCGACCGTGCACGAGGGCGTCGATGCGCTGCGGGAGGCCGCGGGCAAGGAGTGGTTGTCGTGGACGCGGATGGCCGACTTCGACGGCGCCGCCCCGCCGATCCTGGTCGGAGGCGAGGGGCCGTACGTCTACGAGGCGGACGGCACGCGGCTCCTCGACGCGATGTCGGGCCTCTTCACGACCCAGATCGGCTACTCCCACGGGCCGGAGCTCGGCGATGCGGCGAAGCGCCAGCTCGAGTCCTTCGGCTTCAATCCCAACTGGGCGGCGACCTCGCCCGCGCCGGTCGAGCTGACGCGGCGCGTCACCGATCTCGCCCCCGAGAACCTGACCCGAGCGTTCTTCACGTCCGGCGGGTCGGAGGCGGTCGAGTCGGCGCTCAAGCTCGTGCGCCAGCACTGGCTCGGCCGGGGCGAGCCGCTGCGGCGCAAGCTGATCGCGCGCCGCGGCGCCTACCACGGCTGCACGCTGGGCGCGCTCTCGCTCACCGGGATCCCGGCCGCGCGGGCGCCGTTCGAGCCGCTCTTCGGCGACGTCCGCCACGCCGAGAACACCGACCGCCGCAACTACCGCCAGGCGGTCACCGAGGACGAGTGGACCGACGCTGCGGTGAGCGCGATCGAACGCACGATCGTCGCCGAGGGGCCGCACACGGTTGCGGCCGTCGTCGTCGAGCCGGTGCAGAACGCGGGCGGCTGCCTGACGCCGCCGCCGGGCTACCCGCAGCGGCTACGGGAGCTGTGCGACCGCCACGGGATCCTGCTCTGGTGCGACGAGGTGATCACCGGGTTCGGCCGGCTGGGCGCCTGGTTCGGCTCCGAGCGGCTCGGCTTCGACGCCGACATCGTCACCTTCGCCAAGGGCGTCACGTCCGGCCAGGCGCCGCTCGGCGGCGTCCTCTTCACAGACGACATCGCGGCGCCGCTGCTCGACCAGAAGGCCGTCTACGCGCACGGCTTCACGTTCGGCGGGCATCCGCTCTCGTGCGCCGTGGCGCTCGCCAACCTCGACATCATGGAGCGGGTGGACGTGCTCGCGAACGTGCGGACGCTCGAGGATCACCTCGGCGAGGTCCTGGACGAGGTGGCAGCCGGCTCCGAGCTCGTCGTCGAGGCCCGCGGCTTCGGTTTCTTCCGCGCGATCGAGCTGCGCGAGGCCGGCATCCTCGCGGCCGCCCGCGACGCGATCCGCGCCGAGGGCGTGATCGTGCGCCTCGACGACCGCGTGAACCCGTGCCTGGCGATCTCGCCGCCGCTGATCTGCACGAAGGAGCAGATCGACGAGGTCGGCGCCGGCATCGCCGCCGGCCTGCGGCGCGCGGCGTAGCTCCGGGGCCAGGCCCCGCCTCGGAGGCGGGGCCTGGCCCCGATGCCGCCTACACCGTCGCCGGCTTCGGCAGGGGCTCGATCGCGCGCAGCGCCCGTTCGATCTCGGCCTCGGGCAGCTCGTGATCCTCGAGCCGGCCGTGCAGGAACGCGTCGTAGGCGGCCATGTCGAAATGGCCGTGGCCTGACAGGTTGAACAGGATCACCTGCTCGACGCCGGCCTCGTCGGCGCGGCGAGCGGCGTCGACGACGCCCTTGATCGCGTGGGCCGTCTCCGGCGCGGGCACGATCCCCTCGGACCGCGCGAAGGTGACCGCCGCCTCGAAGACGTCGTTCTGCCGGTAGGCCTCGGCCCGCAGCAGCCCGTCCAGCATGAGCTGCGACACGATCGGTGCGGCGCCGTGGTAGCGCAGCCCACCGGCGTGGATGCCCGGCGGGATGAAGTCGTGCCCGAGCGTGTGCATGGGGACGAGCGGCGTCAGCTGGGCGGTGTCGCCGAAGTCGTAGGCGAACGGCCCCCGCGTGAGCGTCGGGCACGACGCGGGCTCGCACGCGATCACCTCGATGTCGGCACCGGTGATCTTGTCGCGGATGAACGGCAGCGCCAGCCCGGCGAAGTTCGAGCCGCCGCCGACGCACCCGACCACCACGTCGACCCCGCGCTCGCCGGCGAGGTCGAGCTGGCGGTGCGCCTCCTGCCCGATCACCGTCTGGTGCAGGAGGACGTGGTTCAGCACGGACCCGAGCGCGTAGCTCGTATCGTCGTGGGTCGCCGCGTCCTCGACGGCCTCGGAGATGGCGATGCCGAGGCTGCCGGGCGAGTCCGGGTCGCGCTCGAGCATCGCCCGGCCCGCGTTCGTGTCGGGCGACGGGCTGGCCACGACGGACGCGCCCCATGTCTCCATCATCATCCGCCGGTACGGCTTCTGGTCGTAGGAGACGCGCACCATGTAGACCTTGCATTCGAGGCCGAAGAAGCCGCAGGCGAGCGCCATCGAGCTGCCCCACTGGCCGGCCCCCGTCTCGGTGGCGATGCGGCGGCGGCCGGCGCGGGCGTTGTAGTAGGCCTGGGCCACCGCGGTGTTCGGCTTGTGCGACCCGGCCGGCGAGACGCCCTCGTACTTGTAGTAGATCCGGGACGCCGTCCCCAGCGCGCGCTCGAGCCGGTGGGCGCGGTAGAGCGGCGTCGGCCGCCACAGCCGCAGGACGTCGAGGACTTCCTCCGGGATCGCGATCTCGGCGTCCGCCGAGACCTCCTGCATGATCAGGTCGAGCGGGAACAGGGGGGCGAGGTCGTCCGGGCCGATCGGCTGGCCCGTGCCGGGGTGCAGCGGCGGCTGCGGCGGCGAGGGCGCGTCGGCGAGGACGTTGTACCAGGCGCGCGGCATGTCGCGCTCGTGCAGCAGGATCTTGGTGTCGGCCATGGCGGTCTCCTGCGGTCAGCGGTGAACGGCGCCGCCTCGCGGCGGTCGTCCGATTCTGCCGCAACCGCGGCGACCATGCTCCCGCCTAGTTCGCGACGTGCTTCAGGTACCGCTTGTGCGCGTACATCGCCCGGTCGGCGTGGTCGACGAGCGCGTCGGCCGTCCCGGCGTCCGGCGGCGACGTCGCGGTGCCGACGGCGACACCGACCCGCGCGGCCGCGGAGCCGACCGAGAAGGACGGGGCGAACACCTTCACGATCCGCTGCTTCATCAGGTCGACCACCCGCTCGGCGGCCACCGCGGGGAGCAGCGGCAGCAGGATGACGAACTCGTCGCCGCCGACCCGGAACACCGGATCGGTCGTGCGCACGACGCTGACCAGGCGCTGCGCGGCCAGCTGCAGGAGCGCGTCGCCGGCGGCATGACCGTGGGTGTCGTTCACGCACTTGAAGCCGTTCAGGTCGCAGTACAGGAGACCCAGGACGCGGCCCTCCCGGTGCCTCTCGAGCTCGTCGTCGAGGCGGCGGAAGAAGGCGGCGCGGTTCGGCAGGCCGGTGAGCTGGTCGTGGCTCGCGGCGTGCAGCGCCCGCTGCTCGCGCCGGCGCATCTCGGTGATGTCGGTGAGGACGACCACGCGCGCGAGCGGCCCGTGGAAGCGGGCCCCGCGGCTCTGGGCCACGTACCACCGCCGGCGCCCGCTGCGGTGGATCCCCTCGACCTCGAACTCGCCGGCCGCGTCCTGGGCCAGCCGCTCGGCGGCGGCGGCGATCGACTCGGGCGCGATGTAGTCCTCCGGCCGCAGCCCGACGGCCTCCTCCCGCGTCCAGCCGAACTGCTCGCAGAACGCCCGGTTGACCTCTGCGATGACCCCGCCGGTGTGGACGATCACGGAGTCGCGAGACGCCTCGGACAGCAGCCGGAAGCGCTGCTCGGACTCGCGCGCCTCCTCCTCGGCCCGCTTCATCGCCGTGACGTCCGACTCGACGCCGCGCACCCGCCGCCGGCCGGCCTGGTCGGTCGTGAGCCGGGCGACGCTCGAGAGCCACACCACCTCGCCGTCCGCGCCGAGCGCGCGGTAGGTCACGCGCGCGACGCCGCGCGCGAGCACTTCCTGCTCGGATGCGAGGAAGGCCTCCCGGTCGTCGGGGTGGACGATCCGCGTGGTCCAGAACCCGGGCACGGCGATCATGTCCGCCGGCTCGAACCCGAGCAGGTCGGC
>JBKPMQ010000395.1:0-11312 GCA_046732235.1 Actinomycetota bacterium | reverse complement strand
CGCCGACATCGACCCGGTCGCGCCCGACGGGGCCGAGCCGCTCGCGGCCGCCCGCGACCGGGCGGCGGCGTTCTTCGCGTCGGTGCGCGAGCTCCCCGGCACGACCCTGGCGGCGACGCACGGGTCGCTCGCGCGCGTGCTGATCGCGAGCGTCGTCCTGCGCTCCGACCCCGCCGCACACCGGCGGATGTGGCTCGGAAACGGCCATTGGGCGACGGTCGAGCTGGGAACGCGGCCGCGCCTGGTGGCGTTCAACGCCGCCCCCGAACGCTGATACAGAACCGTCACAGATTCGCGAATCGCCCGCTCTCCGCGCTCCCGTATCATCTCTCGCATGATCCGCCGCCTCGCCCTCACCCTCCTTGCCTCCGCCGCGCTGCTCGCGGCCGCGGCCTCGGCCGCCACGACGCAGGCCACGGCCGCGTCGTCCTCAGACGTCGTCAAGGCCCTGCAGCTCAAGCTGATCAGGCTCAAGTACCTCCAGCCCGGCCTTGCCACCGGCAACTACGGCAACCGCACCGTCCAGGCCGTCATGGCCTTCCAGGGCTGGGTCGGCCTGCCCCGCGACGGCATCGCGGGGACTGCCACCTACCGCGCGCTCAAGCACGCCAAGATCCCGGTCGCCTGGGGCCACAAGCGGAAGCACATGGAGGTGCACAAGGCGAGGCAGGTGCTGCTCCTGATCGGCAAGCTCGGCAACCTGAAGCGGGCCATCCACGTGTCCACGGCCCGGCCGGGCTACTTCACCCCGACGGGGCGCTTCCACATCTACCGCAAGGAGATCATGTCGTGGTCGAGGCCCTTCAGCACGTGGCTGCCCTTCGCCGACTACTTCACGGGCGGGTTCGCGTTCCACGAGTACCCTGACGTCCCCGGCTATCCGGCCTCGCACGGATGCATCCGGATCGCCGACGGCGACGCCCAGGTGGTGTGGAAGTTCGCGACGCTCGGCACGCGCGTCCGCATCCGCTAGAGATGATCGACTGAATAAACGGGGTCAGACCCCTTTTATGCACCCGCTCCCCGGCCCGCACCGGGGGTTTTACAGATCCTTGACTAATCCCTCTGCGGGGGACGCCGATCAGAAACGGTATGAGCCGTCGTCTGATCGTCGTCGCCGCGACCCTCCTCCTGGCCGCGTGCCTCGGCACCGCCACCGCCCGGGCCGCGACCCCGCCGTGGTCGCCGCTCTTCCGCGCGATCAACACCGTCCGCCGCGCCCACGGCCTGCGGCCGGTGCTCGCGTCGCCACGGCTGCACTGGGCCGCCCGGCACCACTCGAGCGACATGCTCGTGCACCACTACTTCGCGCATACGAGCCCGTACGGCTCCACGCTCTACCGCCGCATCGTCAGTTCCGGCTTCCGCACGTACGGGTACTGGCAGGCCGGTGAGACGCTTGCCTGGGGCACGGGATTCGACGCCACCGCAGCCGGGGTCATCCGGATGTGGATGCACAGCCCCGAGCACCGCGCGATCCTGCTCTCCCCGCTGTTTCGCCTCGTCGGCATCGGCCGCGCGCAGGGAACGTTCAAAGGACACTCTCATGCTGCGGTGTGGACCGCCGACTGGGGTCACAGGTAGTCAGTACCATAGGGCGGATGGCGCCTAGCAAGGTCGTGCTCGCGTCGCCCCGCGGCTACTGCGCCGGAGTCGACCGCGCCGTGGACACGGTCGAGCGGGCCCTCGACCACTTCGGGCCGCCGGTGTACGTGCGGCGCGAGATCGTCCACAACCGCCACGTCGTCTCGGAGCTCACCGGCCGCGGTGCCGTCTTCGTCGAGACGGAGGAGAGCGTCCCGCACGGCGCGGTGATCGTGCTCTCCGCCCACGGGGTCGCGCCGGAGGTGCACCGCCGCAGCGCCGAGCGCAGCCTGCGGGTGCTCGACGCCACCTGCCCGCTGGTCACCAAGGTCCACGCCGAGGCGCGCCGGTTCGCCGAGCGCGGCTACACGATCGTGCTCGTCGGCCACGCCGGCCATGAGGAGGTGATCGGCACGATGGGCGAGGCGCCGCACGCGATCCGGCTCGTCGAGTCGATCGCGGACGTCGAGGCGCTCCAGGTGCGCGATCCGGAGCGGGTGGCCTACATCACCCAGACGACGCTCTCGGTCGACGAGACGGTCGGCATCATCGCGGCGGTGCGCCGCCGCTTCCCGGCGGCGATCGGGCCGAAGCGCGACGACATCTGCTACGCCACACAGAACCGCCAGAACGCCGTCAAGCGGCTCGCCGGGGCCGTCGACCTCGTGCTCGTGATCGGCTCGTGCAACTCCTCGAACTCCAACCGGCTCGTCGAGGTGACGCGCGAGATGGGCGTCCCGGCCTACCTGATCGACGACGAGCGCGACATCGATCCGCGCTGGCTCGACGGCGTCGAGACCGTCGGCGTCACCTCCGGCGCGTCCGCGCCCGAGACGCTCGTCGAGCGCGTGCTCGCCCACTTCCGCGAGATGGGCGTCGCGGAGATCGAGACCCAGGACGCGGAGCCCGAGACCGTGCGCTTCTCCCTCCCGGTCCAGCTACGCCGCGCCGTCCGGTCGTAGCCGCCGCGGCGGCGCCGGTCAGCGCAGCACGAGCAGGGCGTCGACCGAGACCTGCGGGTGCGACTGCGTGCCGAGCGCGACGATCTTGATCCTGTGCGTGCCGGCCGTCGCCCACGTGCGGGTGAACACCACCCGGCGCTGGGTCGGCATCGTCGCACGCAGGTGCACGGTCGCGACCGCGCGCCCGTCGATGTACACCCGGGCGCTGCCGCTCGACGGCGTCTTCGCCGCCACCCAGGCGATCTCGCGGCCCGTGAACCGCAGCGCCGCGCTGGCGCCGGCCCGGCCCGTCCGTCGCAGCGACCCGCCGTACGCGTTCGGCGCGCGGACGCCGTCCCAACCGCCGCGGTACGTGATCGACCGGCTCGAGTTCTGATAGGCGGTCAGGTGCACGGGCGCCGACGAGACCGTCGCCGAGGAGAGGTCGGAGCAGTCCGTCGCCGAGGCCGCGAACTGGTAGGCCTTCGCCGCAGGCGCAGCCTGGGTCGCCGCTGCCCGGGAGGTGGCGAGGGTCAGCGGCACCACCGTGAACGGGTTGGTCGAGAAGCGGCGGAACACACGGAAGCGGCAGACGCCGCTGCCGGGGTCGGACGCCTTCCAGACCAGCCGCAGCGGCACCTTCGAGACGCCCAGCGTGGCGCCGTTCGCGATCGCCGCCACCGGCGCGGACACGACGGGCGGCGTGACGTCCGCCGGGTCGGTCGTCGAGAAGACGGCCAGGCGCGCCTGCGTGACGACGCCGGGATGCGTCTGCCACTCGAGGAAGTCGCCGCCGAAGTACATGTGCTGGCCGTAGGCGAGCTCGGAGTAGACCCCGAGGTCGGAGCCGGCCGCGGCCGGGTGCCAGTTTCCGGGAGAGGTGTCGACGCGGCCGGTGATCGGGCTGATCACCGCCACCTTGTGGCGCACCTGCGCGCCGACCTTGGTGAAGTGGCCGCCGAGCACGAGCTGCTGGGAGGCGCCCGAGCCGATCAGCGCCACGGTGTTCACGTTCCCGTTGGTCGTCTCCGTCCAGCGCAGCCTGCCCGTCGAGAGCACATACGAGCGCACGTGCCCGCCGCCGCCGCGGTCGCCGGCGTACAGGTACTTCCCGTTCCTGGCCAGCGCCAGAACGGTGTCGCCGTCGTGCGAGCGCCACGCGTGGAGCCGGTTCCTGACCGGGTCGATCGAGGCCAGGTGGGCGACCGCCGCCCCGTTCACGTGGTGGAAGGAGCCGCCGATGAAGAGCGTCGAGCCGCCCGCGGCGGGCAGGAGCGCGCGCACGGCGCCGTCGACCTTGGGATGCCACGAGGTCAGCGCCCCGCTCGCGGCCGACGCCGACGCCAGCCGCGGCCGGCCGTGCCCGGCGACGTGCAGGAAGGCGCCGCCGAGGTACACCCGCCTCCCGATCTGGGCGACGCCGTAGACGATGCCGTCCGTGTTGGGCGACCAGGCGCGCACGGTCCCCGAGACCGTCGTGCTCGACGGGGCGATCGCCGCGACCGCCCCCGCGTGGGCCCGGGACTTGCCGCCGAGGCTCGTGAAGTCGCCGCCGATGTAGACCGTCTTCCCGTCGATCGAGACGGCCATCGAGCGGACGGCTCCGTTCGCGCCCGGGTTCCACGGCAGGACGTGCCCGTCCGCCGCGGAGACCGCCGCCAGGTGGTTCCGCGCGAGCACGGTGCCGTCGGTGTCGATCATCTGCGTGAACTTGCCGCCGACGTAGACGACGTTGTCCACCCGAACGATTGCGAGGACGCGGCCGTTCGCCGTCGCCCAGGGGGACGCGGGCGCCGGGGCGAGCATCGCCGCGGCCGAGCCAGGCACAAGCAGGCTCGCGAGCGCGACGACGGGGACGAGGGCCCGGCGGGCACGGAACATGGCGATCGATCCTCCTGGGGAGTCTGGGATTTGCACGAACTCAATCGTGCTAGTGCCAGTTTGTGGCGCTTTCGGGTACGCGTCAGTCCCCCGCCCGGGGGACTCGCGCTCCTTGCCTACGCGCGGGCGACGGCGAGCTCGGCGCCGGGCTCGATCGCGACGGCGAGCGTCTCGGACGCGATCCAGTCGCCGTGCTCGGCAAACGCGCGGCCGACGTCGCCGTCGGCCTTCGGATACGTGACCCGGATCCGGTCGGTGACCTCGAAGCCGGCGTCCTGACGCATCTTCTGGAGCGTGCGGATCACGTCGCGGACGACGCCCTCCAGCTGCAGCTCGGGGGTGATCTCGGTGTCGAGCGCCACGGCGAAGCCGTCGCCGTCCGCGACCGCGAAGCCCTCCCGGGCGCGCGCCCGCAACTCGAACTCGCCCGGCTCGAGCACCCAGTCGCCGACGTGCACGCGACCGTCGCGGAGCTCGAAGTCGCCCTCGCGCAGGAGACCGCGGATGACGGCGAGGTCACGCCCGTACCTGGGGCCGAGCAGCTTCAGGAGCGGCATCACCTCGACCTGGGCGAACTCCTCCGCCGAGGTCGCGAGCCGCACGCCCTTCACCCCCAGCTCGGCCGCGATCAGCTCGACGTGGTCGGCCACCTGCGCGCGGCGGGCCGGGTCGTCGGTCGCGACGATGACCTCGCGCAGCGGCTGGCGCAGCTTGATGCGGGCCTCGTCGCGGCTGCGCCGGCCGAGCTCGACGACGGCGCGGACGGTGTCCATCGCGGCGAGCAGGTCGGCGTCGGCCAGCTCCTCCCGCACCTCCGGATAAGCGGCCAGATGCACGCCGTCCGAGGCGGCCGGGCAGACCCCGCGCACGAGGTTCTGCCAAATCTCGTCGGCCAGGAACGGCATCACCGGCGAAACGCACCGGATCGCCTGCACGAGGGCGTACCAGAGTGCCTCGAACGCGGCCCGCGTGTCGGCCGGGTCGTCGGAGCGCCAGAAGCGCGTGCGCGACAGGCGCACGTACCAGTTCGAGAGGTCGTCGAGGAACGTCTCGAACGCGCGTACGAGCCGCGGCGACTCCCAGCTGTCGAGGGCCGCGCGGCACTCCCCCACGAGCCACTGCGTGCGCGCGGCGAGCCAGCGGTCGAGCGGCCGCGCCGTGTCCGGGTCGGGGCCGGTCTCGAGCAGCTCGTAGCGGGGCACAAAGCCCTCGACGTTCGCGTAGAGGACGAAGAACGAATACGTGTTCCAGAGGGTCAGCAGCCGCCGCTTCACCTCGCCGGCGGGGCCGTAGCCGAAGTTCAGGTTCTGGGCCGGCTGCTGGCCTGCGTACATCCAGCGCATGACGTCGGCGCCCATGTCCTCGATCGCCTCGTGGAACCAGATCGCGTTCCCCCACGACTTGTGCATGGGACGGCCGGTCTCGTCGTTCACCTTCTCGTAGGTGAGCACCTTGCGGTAGGGCGCGCGGCCGTCGAGGACGACGCCCATGAAGAGCATCGAGTAGAACCAGAGCCGAATCTGTTCGCGCATCTCGGACACCCAGTCGGCCGGGTACCAGCGCTCCCAGTTCGCGTGGTCGGGCAGGTCGGCGATCGTGACGCCGACGCCGGCCCCGGCGGCGTAGCCGGCCTCCACGAACGTGTCGTTGTGCCAGCCCAGGGTCGAGAAGGGGACGATGCCGGCGTCGAGCCAGCAGTCGCCGACGTCGGGCAGGCGATGCGCCTCTGCGTCGCACTCCCCGCAGCGGATCACCACCTCGTCGATCCACGGCCGGTGCAGCTCCTCGAGCGCCTCGGTGCCGCGCAGCGCCCGCTCCTCGAGCTCCGCCTGCGAGCCGATCACCGTCATGTGCCCGTGCTCGCAGAAGTAGAACGGCAGCGGAAGGCCCCAGTAGCGCTTGCGGCTGATGCACCAGTCGCCCATGTTGACGAGCCAGTCCTCCATCCGCTTGCCGTACTGGCGCGGCGTCCACTCGACCCCGCGGGCGGCCTCGATCATCGGCCGGCGGATCTCCTCGCAGCGGATGAACCACTCGTCGACGAGCCGGTAGATCAGCTCGGTGCCGCAGCGCCAGCAGACGGGGTAGCGGTGGGTGATCTCGCCGTCGGCGACCAGGCGACCGCGCTGGCCGAGGTCGTCGACGATCATCTGCGCCGCCTCGGCGGTGACGTGGCCGTGCAGCCAGCCGTATTCCTGCAGGAAGGCGCCCGCCTCGTCGACCGGAATCAGTGTCTCGAGCTCCTCGCGGCGGCCGAGCTCGAAGTCCTCCTCGCCGCAGCCCGGGGCGATGTGGACGATGCCGGTGCCCTCGTCCATCGACACGTCCTCCCAGGCGACGACGCGGTTCTCGAAGCCCTCCTGGGAGGGCAGCTCCTCGAACGGCGCCGTGTACGTGAGCCCGACGAGCTCGGCACCCTTGACCGTGCCCAGCGCGCGGCCCGAGATCGGGCTCGCCTCGAGCCGGTCGGCGGCCACGTAGGCGATGCCGGCGGCCGTCTCGACGCGTACGTAGTCGGCGTCCGGCCGCACGGCGGCGGCGACGTTCGCCGGCAGCGTCCACGGCGTCGTCGTCCACACGACCAGGTACTCCCGCTCACGGTCCTTGAGCGGCAGGCGCACGTGCAGCGACGGGTGGGTCAGATCCTTGTAGGAGTCGATCAGCTCGTGCTGCGAGAGCGACGTGCCGCAGCGCGGACACCACGGCATCGACCGGTGGCCGCGGTAGAGCCAGCCGCGCTCGTGGCACTCCTTCAGGAAGCCCCAGATGTACCCGATGTTGGGGTCGGTCATCGTGTAGTACGACCGCTCCCAGTCCATCCACTGGCCGAGCCGCTTGGACTGGTCGGTGAGCTGTCCGGCGTAGAACGCGACGCGGTCGCGGCAGGCGCGGGCGAAGCGGTCGAGCCCGTAGGCCTCGATCTCGCGCTTCGAGTTCAGGCCGAGCTCCTTCTCGACGCCGACCTCGACCCACAGGCCCTGGCAGTCGAAGCCGTTCTGGTACAGCAGGTCGTAGCCCTGCATCGCGTAGTAGCGCTGCCAGATGTCCTTCAGGGTGCGGCCCCAGCCGTGGTGGACGCCCATCGGGTTGTTGGCCGTGATCGGGCCGTCGATGAAGCTGAAGGGCTCGCGGCCGCGGTTGCGGTCGCGCAAGGTCTCGAACGTGCGCTCGCGCTCCCAGCGCTCGAGCACGCGATGCTCGAGCCCGATGTGGTCAGGCTGCTTGGGGACGGGCGCGAAGGGCGGCATCCACGGATTCTATTCCGCGGGCCCGCACCGGCCGTCCCGCTCGGTCAACGGGCGACGGGGATGCCGTGGATGCGATCAGTCAAGCTCGTGCTTGTCGCAGAAGTCGTCGAAGGCGGCGTGCTTGGCCAGGTAGCTCGAGAGCTCGGCAAACCCGAACTCGAACCACTCCGTGAGCCACCGCTCGTCGATCTCCACGTGCTTGTCGTACAGCTCGTCCATGATCGCTTCCTCCAGGCACCCGGCCCGGCTGACGCGTTTTCCGCCTCGGGAACCGAACTCCTCTCACCCGCGGCGCTGACGGTCCGGTAATCGACCCGCGGGCGGCGAGCTTTACGGTTCATTGACAATTCCAGATCCTGCCTGCGGCCTTCACGCCGCCTCGGCGAGGACGCGGTCGGACAGCGCCGGCCAGCGGCCCGGGCGCATCATCCAGCCGGAGTACGTGCCCCGGTTGGCGAGGCAGACGAGCCCGACTCCGGCCTCGGGATCCGCCCACATGAGCGTGCCGGATGCCCCGAAGTGGGAGAGCGTCGAGGGCGACGTCCGCGCCCCCGTCCAATGGCCGTCCTTCGCATCGCGGATGTCGCAGCCGAGCCCCCAGTCGGCCACGTCCCAGGTGCGGAACGACTCGACCCCGCCGGGCAGGCCCGGGTACTGCACCTCGGCCAGCTCGGCGAACGTCTCCTCGGCCAGCAGCGGCGCGCCGCGCTCGAGCAGGAGGCGGACGAACCGCGCGTAGGCGGCGCAGGTGGCGAACGCCCCTCCGGCGGCGGTCGCCCGCGCGCGCCACTCGCGGGAGTTGAAGAGCGGCAGCCCGGGCCGCCACAGGCCGGGCTCGCGGACGTCCAGCGTGCGGCCGGCCTCCGAGTCGGGCAGCCCGAGGTGGGCGTCCATCCCCAACGGCTCCAGCACGGCGGCGTGCAGGTACTCGGCGTGCCCCATCCCGGTCGCCGCCGAGAGCAGCGCGCCGAGGACGGCATAGCCCTCGTTCGAGTAGACGCGGCGGGTCGCGGGCGGCCGCACCGGCTCGACGTCGGCCGCGGGGACGCCGGGCGGCCCGACCTCCGGGAGGCCGGAGGCATGCGAGAGCAGGTGGCGGGGCGTGATCGCCCGCCGGTCGGGCGCCCGGTACTGCTCCAGGTGCTCGGCGACGGGCGCGTCCAGGTCGATGGCGCCCTCCTCGGCGGCGACGAGGGCCGCCATCGCGACGAGCGGCTTCGTGAGGGACGCGAGCGCAAACAGCGAGTCGGGCCGGGCCGCGCCGGCGATCCGCGACTCGCGGATCCCCTCGGGCCCGACCACGGCCGCGGCGACCGCAGGTACGTCGCCCTCGGCGACCCAGGTGTCGATGATCTCGCAGGTCACGCTGGAGGAGGATCCTACGAGGCGTGTAACGTTCCACTACACGATGGCCGAGTTGCGGACACCGGGCGGGCGCACCGGAGGCGAGCCCCCGTTCGATCCACCTCGCGGGGACGAGGGCCTGGACGACTGGTTCGCCCGCCGCCTCGAGGCGCAGGGGATCAAGGCGCGGCGGCCGCGCGTCCCGATCGCGCGGATCGGCGCGGTCGTGGCCCTCTTCGCGGCGCTGTTCATCTTCGGATGGGTGCTGCAGAGCGCCTCGGGCGGCAGCTCGGCGACGACCACGACGCCGCCCACGCACACGACCGCCGCGACCGCGCAGGGGACGACGCCGCCGGGCGGGACCGGCAAGGTTCCCGCCAAGAAGGCGAAGCCGCAGTGGAAGAAGATCCCGCTCACCGTCCTGAACGGCTTCGGCGGGACGAATGCGGCCGCGACTGCGCAGAGCCAGCTCCAGGCCGCGGGCTGGCACGTCGTCAGCATCGGCGACGCGTCGCACGAGACGACGTCCACCATCGTCGTATACGTCCCGGGCAAGCTCTCCCAGGCGACGATCGTCGCCCGCCGGCTGGGCCTGCCGGCGCCGACGCCCATCGCCCAGGCCCCCGGCGTCCTGCCGACGCAGACGGACGGCGTCGCGATCGTGCTCGGCAGCAACCTGCTGCCGAACGGTGCCGGCTAGGACCACGGGGTCAGACCCCGAACGTCGGCTGTCACAGATTCGTTGCACTCACCTGCGGGGTCTGACCACGTGGTCGGCGATCAGGAATCGAGAAGCGCGGGCGGCGGGGCCGTGGCTACCGTGACCGTCATGGACACCACAACTCACGAGAACCAGGAGCTGACCATGGCCGCCTCATCCACCGACGGCATCAAGACCGTCCTGCATCCCGTCTCCGACCTGGCGCAGGCCAAGGCGGTGTACGCCGCGCTGCTCGGCATCCAGCCGCAGACCGACTCCGAGTACTACGTCGGCTTCGAGGCCGGAGGCCAGCAGATCGGCCTCGTCCCCGGCGGCGGGCCGCAGGGCATGACGTCGCCCGTGGCCTACTGGCACGTGCCCGACATCGAGGCCAAGCTGGCCGAGGTGACCGCCGCGGGCGCGACCGTGCACGAGCCCGCGCACGACGTCGGCGGCGGCCGCCTCGTGGCCACCGTCACCGACCCCGACGGCAACGTCCTCGGGCTGCTGCAGGACCGATGAGCACGACGGCCGCGAAGCCGGCGATCGGCGAGGGGCGCAGGCCGCCCCTCGCCGACAGCCACGACCTGATCCGCGTGCACGGCGCGCGGGTGAACAACCTCAAGGACGTGCACGTCGAGCTCCCGAAGCGGCGCCTCACGGCGTTCACCGGGGTCTCGGGCTCGGGCAAGAGCTCGCTCGTGTTCGGCACGATCGCCGCCGAGTCGCAGCGGCTGATCAACGAGACCTACAGCGCCTTCGTGCAGGGCTTCATGCCGACGCTGGCCCGGCCGGACGTCGACGTGCTCGAGGGGCTCACGACGGCGATCATCGTCGACCAGGAGCGGATGGGCACCGACCCCCGATCGACGGTCGGGACCGCCACCGACGCGAACGCGATGCTGCGCATCCTCTTCAGCCGCCTCGGCCAGCCGCACATCGGCTCGCCAAACGCGTTCTCCTTCAACGTCCCCACCGTCCGGGCGAGCGGCGCGATCACGGTCGAGCGCGGGAACCGGAAGGCCACCAAGGCGACGTTCAGCCGCCTGGGCGGGATGTGCCCGCGCTGCGAGGGCCGGGGATCGGTCACCGACTTCGACCTGACCCAGCTCTACGACGAGCGCAAATCGATCAACGAGGGCGCGCTGCTCATCCCCGGCTACAGCGTCGACGGGTGGTACGGGCGCATCTTCCGCGGCTGCGGCTTCTTCGACCCGGACAGGCCGATCGCGAAGTTCACGAAGCGCGAGCTCCACGACCTGCTCCACAAGGAGCCGACCAGGATCAAGGTCGACAACGTCAACCTGACATACGAGGGGCTGATCCCGCGGATCCAGAAGTCGATGCTCTCGAAGGACGTCGACGCCCTCCAGCCGCACATCCGGGCGTTCGTCGAGCGGGCGGTCACGTTCAGCGTCTGCCCCGAGTGCGAGGGCACCCGGCTGAGCGAGACGGCCCGGTCGTCGAAGATCGCCGGGATCAGCATCGCGGACGCCTGCGCGATGCAGATCAGCGACCTCGCCGAGTGGGTGCGCGGGTTGAACGAGCCTTCCCTCGCGCCGCTGCTCGGGGCGCTCGGGGCGACCCTCGACTCGTTCGTGAAGATCGGGCTGG